>NZ_JBFRTR010000011.1:0-16096 GCF_041474215.1 Vibrio sp. 10N.222.52.C12 | reverse complement strand
CTTTTTGACTGGAGTATGGTCTGACTCTATCCTATTGTCCATACTATCTAAATATGCTGACTACCTAGAGTGAAGAAAGAAAATGTGTCGGGCCTTTTCCTAACCATTAGTTTATGTATTGTAAAAATAGATTGCCGATGTAGTTCACTCATCGAAGTGAACACACAATGGGGCATAAATGAGCTATAGCTTCCCCTAAATTAACAATTCAGAGATAACTAAACGTATGGAAAGTCGCTTAACGTAGCATCCAGTATTGACGGTGCAGATCAGTTTAAAACTAGCTCATTTATCGCCAGTAAGCATATCGAAGAAGATCTGTCTCGATTCTGGAGTATTGTCTCTGTGCGTTTCGTATTTTACATGCGTGTTTGCATCAACTGCTTTTGATAGCTTGATGCTCCAAAGTGCTTTCATTTGATTCGGTACAATTGAATATCGGACATCGATAATACGCAGCTCGTCTGTTGGGTCCTGAGCAATATAACCATTTGAAAACCAGCGGAAGCGCTCAATGTCTTTGGCTTGTTGAGAGTCAGGGTCAAGCCAAGGTAAATCCCTGCTAACATTCAGTTTCGTAATCGACTCTCCGGGATATACGTTTACCGATGTGCCAACCCGCACTGCGTCTACATGATATTGAGCCTCTGTTTCGTACACCACTTTCCATACCAAGATATTAGCAAAGCTTGGTTTTGCCTCTAATCGAATCGGTGTGTGTTGTCTTTGATCCGCTAATTGCCACCCAACGGCCTCTACCCTGTCTCGCTGAATCATCCCTAATGTTGGATAGATTAGAGCCCAAGCAAATGCGACACGCGCCAGCCAAGGCGCTCGTTTCAACGTTGTAAACACAAGTAAAATTAAGATGGGAAGCGTATAAACAGGATCGATGATTGATATGGTATTCCAAGCAAAACGCGCGTTGGTGAAAGGCCAAAGTAACTGCGTGCCATAAGTGGTACAAGCGTCTAACAGTGCATGAGTGCCATAACCCAGAGCGCAAAACAGCCAACTTTGTTTGAAAGTAAGCCCACGTCTTTTTGTAATCAGGTGATGCAGAACCAAGGCACAGATCAAACTGCCAATGGGGATAAAGAAGAGTGAATGGGTAAATTGTCGATGAAACTCCAAAGCCAACAAAGGGTCACTTTGAGACTTAATAAGTGCATCTAAATCTGGAGCCAACCAAGAGAGCAGACCTAATACCCCAGCAACAACCAAATGTTGTTTTTTGCTGGCCGATTGTGACAAAGAAGCGCCTAACACGCCCTGCGTTAAAGGATCCATAAATCACTCATTGATAGCATTCCGTTGAATCAAACAAGATACATTTAGCTATAGCAGTGGATTGTTCATAACTAAACGATTTTATCAATATACTCATGTACATAGCTGTATAAGCATAGACCGACAAACAAAAAAAGAGCAGTTATGAAACTGCCCTTTTCTAATTATTGGTGGTTGATCAATTTATTCGTTTTTGTTCTATATATTCACACTGAACGATCTTTAATTAACGCGCCACCATGCTTGCCGCGATAACCACCAGCAGTATTGAGAAGATTTTCTTAATCGTTGGAACCGGTAAATGGTTGGTCGCTTTTGCGCCTAAAGGAGCCGTAAACCAAGACGTGCACACAATACCCAACAGCGCAGGCAGATAAACAAAGCCAGCAAAACCGTCTGATAGAGCAAAGTGGCTGCTACCTGAACTGATGTAACCTATCGAGCCAAACAACGCGATGACAATGCCACAAGCCGACGCGCAACCAATAGCCTTTTTCATATCGACAGAGAAGAACGTTAATAGCGGAACCAGCAATGCACCACCACCAATGCCTATCATGGCAGACAAGCCACCCGTAATGGTTGTAAGCACCGTTAGCACGCCCTTGTTTGGCAGTTTTCGTTCCTTAGGTGCATCATTTTTACTGCTTAAGAACATCTTGATCGCAATAAGAACCACACTCACGGCGAACACAATACGAACGACTTTTTCCGGCAACAGAGCCGCCATAAAGCCACTAACCAGTGCACCTAGAGCAACACCGAGCATGATCCAAGGCGCCAGATCCCAAGGCACGTTTCCATTCTTGTGGTGAGCAAGTGCAGAAGAAGTTGAGGTGAACAGTATCGATGCCAACGAAGTAGCGATGGCCGCAACAACCACTTGATCCGCAGGTAGAGTCTCTAAGTGAAGTAAAATGCTGCTTAGCACCGGAACAATGATCAGCCCTCCGCCAATCCCCAAAAGCCCGGCAAGAAAACCAACACCACTGCCTAATAATGCACAGTATAAAATCAACAACAGCAATTCACTCATTTCATCCATCTCTTAATTAAATTAATCGTCTTAAATAACACACTATTAATGTGGTTATATTTCCATCAAGCTAATTAATATAACTGACACCGGCTTAAATATTCAAACAGAATAGATCATGAATATTCCTCATGTTCAATGTGAAGTAATACCATTGTTAATGGTGAACCTATCAACGTATAAAAACCTTAAGCGATTAACTTTATACGACATTAATTCTGCTAAGCATTAATGTCAGACAGCATAGCCTTCGATTCTTAATCCGGTCACAAGCAAAAAATAAAAGCCGTTTTAATACTAAAGGCCGAGAGAATCAGAAAACAAATTGGGATACCAAATCAGCATGAATAAAGAATTTAATTTTACGATTAAGAGCATTAGCCTCGACGAAAACTACCAGCCTGCAGACAGCACGCGCATCACAACCAACTTTGCTAACCTGGCTAGAGGCGACAGCCGCCAAGCGAACTTGCGCAATGCACTACAAATGATCGATAACAGTTTCAACGCGTTAGCACACTGGGACAATCCTAAGGGCGACCGTTACTCTGTTGAGCTTGAAATCATTTCTGTTGATATGGATATTGAAAGCAACGGCGAAGCATTCCCTTCAATTGAAGTGCTGAAAACCAATATCCTGGACCGAAAAACGAACGAGCGTATTGAAGGCATTATCGGAAATAACTTCTCTTCTTATGTTCGAGATTATGACTTTAGCATACGTCTATTGGATCATAATAAAGGCCAAGATAAATTCAGCATTCCAGAAGATTTTGGTGATTTACACGGCAAGCTATTTAAATATTTCGTTAACTCTGACGCTTACAAAAAGAACTTTAATAAGCCACCTGTTATTTGCTTAAGCGTGTCAGATAATAAAACCTATTACCGCACTGAAAACCAACACCCAGTATTAGGTTTTGAATACCAGCCGAATGAGTCTTCTTTAACTGAGCAATATTTTAAGAAGATGGGCTTACAGGTTCGTTATTTCATGCCGCCAAACAGTGTTGCACCTTTGGCCTTCTATTTCTTTGGTGATCTGCTGAACGATTACTCTAACCTCGAGCTTATCAGCACCATCAGCACAATGGGCACGTTCCAGAAAATCTACCGACCTGAGATTTACAACGCGAACGCGGTTGCAGGCAACTGTTACCAACCAAACTTGAAAAACTTGGATCACTCGCTGACTCAAATCGTGTACGACCGTGAAGAACGAAGCCAGCTAGCGGTTGAACAAGGTAAATTCGCAGAAGAGAATTTCATTAAGCCATACCAATCAATTCTAGAGAACTGGTCGGCAAATTACGCACTTTAATCGTCTATTGCGCTCTCAAACCACCCAAGGATAGGCAGTATTATTATGAAAACACTATTACCGACTTCAACAGCGGGCAGCTTGCCGAAACCGTCTTGGCTTGCACAACCAGAGACGCTTTGGTCGCCATGGAAACTTCAAGGCGCTGAACTCACAGATGGCAAACAAGATGCGCTGCGTGTCTCTCTGCACGAGCAGCAGCAAGCAGGCATTGATATTGTGAGTGACGGTGAGCAAACACGTCAGCACTTTGTAACGACCTTCATTGAACACTTGAATGGCGTTGATTTTGAAAAGCGTGAAACCGTTAAAATCCGCGACCGTTACGATGCAAGTGTCCCTACAGTCGTTGGCCCTGTTTCTCGTCAGAAATCCGTGTTTGTCGAAGATGCTAAATTCTTACGTCAACAAACCGATCAACCGATCAAATGGGCTCTGCCGGGGCCTATGACCATGATTGATACACTTTACGATGCGCATTACCAAAGCCGTGAAAAACTGGCGTGGGAATTTGCGAAGATCCTCAACGAAGAAGCGAAAGAGTTAGAGGCTGCAGGCGTTGATATTATTCAGTTCGATGAACCTGCGTTTAACGTGTTTTTTGATGAAGTGAATGATTGGGGCATCGCGTGCTTAGAAAGAGCCATTGAAGGGCTTAAGTGCGAAACAGCAGTGCATATTTGTTATGGCTACGGGATCAAAGCGAATACGGATTGGAAAAAGACACTAGGCACCGAGTGGCGCCAATACGAAGAAGTATTTCCTAAGCTGCAGCAATCGAATATCGATATTATCTCTTTAGAGTGTCACAACTCTCATGTACCTCTTGAGCTGCTTGAGCTCGTACGAGGCAAGAAAGTAATGGTCGGTGCGATTGATGTTGCAACCGATTCGATTGAAACACCGGAAGAAGTGGCTAGCACTCTACGTGAAACACTTAAGTACGTTGATGCCGACAAGCTCTACCCTTGCACCAACTGCGGCATGGCTCCCCTACCTCGCGAGATAGCCTCAGCGAAGCTTAATGCGCTAAGTGCTGGCGCAGAGATCGTTCGTAAAGAGCTTTCAGCGTAACGCTTTCCTAAAGAACAAAAACTATGCCTTTAAGCCTAAGTATCATATTGATGCTTAGGCTTTTTGTTATGTGAGTTAATGAGCTTTACGCGCTGCTTACCAGGTTTTATCTAAGTCTTGAGCATATAAAGAGATCGCTCGTTGGTACTCTTTGATCGCTTCGCTATTCGTCGTGGAAACTAAAAGCTCAAGTAACAGCGATGTCGCCTCTTTATGGCGACCTAAATTGTACAAACACATTGCGTAGAAAGGTTTCACTTCTATCGAGTCAGGATACTCAGCCATAGTCTGTTCGAAATAGCCTAAAGCCTCTGCATAAAGGCCAAGGCTTCGATAAGTACTCGCCAAACCGAACAGCGCATCAAAACGCTCTACTGAAGAAAGCACGCCAGACAGAGACTGCACATAGTGATCAATCGCCTGTTGCTCTTTGCCTTGGTTGTCGTAAGACCACGCAATCTGTAAATGAGCTTTCGCCGCATAGTTTTCATCAGTGAGTAGCGCTGCCAGTAAGTCACGCGACGCTTGGTACTTCTCTTCCTTTCGCAATTCGATTGCTTGTTTCATAATGGTGTCCATAAGTCTCCCTTACGCTTAAGCGCTGTACTATGCGTTCATTTCCTCGAACATCTGTTTATAAGACTGAGTTTGCAGTTCCGATTCAGTCAACCCGAATTTATTGGCTAACAACTCAAGCTCACTTTTATACACAGACAACTTAGACTCATCGTCCGTCATGATAGCAAATTCGGCAAAATCACCGATACCCGCAAGAGAATCGACCGTGATATGGAACTCTCCAACAAAATAAATACTGCGAGTTTTCTGCGCTTTAAGAATCACTTCGTACCCCAGGTTCTCTAGCATACTCTTCGCATTCGACGCATCAGTGATGTTTGTCGCTTCACATCGATCAGACTCTGGGCCTTTTACGATCCATAGTTTGATGCCCGACGGCTCCATAGTGCGAATACACAAGCTTTTGTTCTGAGCCTGTAAGCTTCTATCAGGGCTATCGAAATACCAATCACATTCCTGATTGTCTTGCAGCATTACTTCATGAGCAATTAGGTTCAAAGTTTTCAAGAACTCAGACGTAGAGCTAAGTCGATACTTCAGCTCAACCTCATATTTACCTTTGAAATGGTCGTTGGTCATAAGATAGCTCAGTGTAAAAAAGGCGATACTAGCACACGAACCAAATCCGAAATACAAACTGACGCACAACACAAACTAAAGCCGTGGAACTATGTTCGACACGCTAATACACGCTGCCATTCATCTTTATTCATTGCGCCTTTAGAAAGGTAAATATTGTGTTTCTGCATTGCACCTTTCGTGTATGAAAGTTTGATGAATGAGCCAATTTCAAACGGAAGAAAGCTGCGCTGTAAAGTCACATCACAAGCAACTCCATTTAAACGTACGTGACCGTTCGTGATTTCAAATGAGCTATCGCGAAGCTTCCACCACAACATTAGAATTTTTATTAGTGGAGGAACACAAATTATCAGCCCTATGGTTAGCAGCGATGAACGATCACCGTCTGATATCCAATAAACAAGACCTAGTGCGATAACAATAAACAGCAACTCTGAAAATAAGTATTTAACAAAATTTAATTGGATACGGTTATCCATGACACCCTCTCAATGATGAGCCTAAAAGCAGCTCCATTTCAACAAGCCCCTTCACTTCAGACAACTTAGTAAAACCTTTTGCTTGATAAAGCTTAATCGCGGGATTCTCACTGAACACGCGCAACACTAACTGAGTCGATGCTTGATTGTTCGCATGTTCAATAGCTAAATCGAGACACTTAGAGCCAAAACCTCGACCTTGATAGTCAGCTAATATCTGCAAATCCCTAAGAAACGTTGTATCACTGGTGTAACTGAAGCGGATAACACCAATACGGCTCTCCCCTACATAAATTTCATAGTTATCCAGTTCATCCCAGCTACGTAAAAACTGACTATGACCCCAAGCGATTCCACGAGCTTGATAGTAACTCGCCATATTCGTTTTGGTGATCGATTCAGCGAACTTAGGATCGGAACCTTTGACCAACCTTACTCCCATATTGTGTCCTTTGTTTTCAAATCACATCTGAATACGGCATAGAAAAGTGCCACATATATTGAATCATTTTTAGGTACATTCTGGTTTCACTTCCTCCCATTGTGTATCCCATTCTTCGCCTAACAAATTAGAAAGTTTTTCACAGTCGTATAGATAGCGAAGACTATCTTTACAGTACGAAGTAAGTATTTCAGTTAGCTGAGCAGACGCTTTCTCGTTGTCTTTGAGTTTTCCGTACATCATCAAACCAGTCCTAAAGGTGTCTTGATCGAGGTCAGATGCTTGCTTCGATAACATCCCAAAGGAAATAGCGTTAATAGACAGGGTTAATGCAATCGCATCGCCTTCATCTCCCTCTAATTCACAAGCACTATAACGAGCTAACAAGTTCGATGTTTTAATTAATGGGGCAAGGTCTTTTGTATTGGCATGTTTATAGGTTTCAAAACCTTGCCGCACCGCAGCTTTATGACTGTCTTTAATGCTCACAACATAGTCGGTCAAAACATGTAAGCTCGCATATGCGCCTAGCCCGAAAGCCACAATGAACACGGCGATTAATCTGATCACTTATCTCTCCTAAAAGAACCTTGTGCTGGTTAATTTTAAACGGTGTCTTGTAGTAACAACCCTACTTGCCATCGACCTTTTCTATAAACCAACTCCCTTGGCACGGGCCATTGGTTAAGTGCCAACGGCCGTCAAATCTATTGCTACTTCCATGTGCTGAAAAACGATAATCCCATCGGCGATGTTTGGCATATAAACGTAAGTCGCCGCTTTCAGTAATCCAGCCCTCTAACGGTGTTCCGTTGTAGGTAAGCCTTAGGGTTGCCTTGCCCTCACGAATGGTTCCGGTAATAGTTGTGCGTTCACACATATTATTGCCAGTGGTGTTAATGCGACGGCCTAGCCACTCACCGTCGAAATCGGTAGAAGGAACAAATTGGGGAATATCAGGAAGTTTAGGAAACAACTCGGAATTACTAGACCCGAACCACTGAAGAGCACGACCAACAAGGGAGAAGACAACAAAGCCGATTGACATCGCTATCACAAATCCCTTTTTCATTATCCTCTTCCTAATCAGATGACCTAAAGAAAAGAACCCTAACATAATGAAAAGTAATAGCTTACTATCAATTTAATTAATTTTGATATATTCCACAAATTGCATTCAAATGTTGAATATAGAGAAAGCGGCATTGAACGAAAATGCCGCGCATTGAGAATCAATTGTGTGCAGTGCCGGAAGCTCTACATAGAAAAACCCTAACCTTCCAAGGCATTGCGCCAATACTGAACGGTTTTCTCCGACACCATGCATGTCTCGCTCGCCGCTGATACTAGAAAGTCACATAAGCGAGCTGCGACCTCTTCATTCCCCAACAAGTATAAACTGCGAATGGCTCGCGTTGGCCGTATCTATACTTAAGCGAGCGTCTACTATGAACTTTTCGATTTATTCCTCTGTTGTGCTTCACTGAGTTTCTCTTTCGCTAAGGCTTCTTGCTGGTCTAAAAAGCTAAAGAAGTTACTTTCGCTAATGAACGGGTTATTCAAACCATCGGCATTTCGTTTCTCACGATTAGCGAATAGATGATTCTTATGAGGATGGTTAGACAGATTCACACTCACAACAGGCGGCTGCAAAGCGATCTCTCGGACTCTGTCCATGCTCTCGAAGAACTGCTTCGCCAGCTTTGGATCTCGTGCATCAATACTATGTCCGCCAACTACAAATGCGCGATGTGATATACCGTTGTCTTTCACCATAAGGTCTATCGAATAATCCCCTTCTGTGTGGCCGGGCGTAAGGTAGAACTTAAACTCGTCCTCACCGACAATAAGACTACTGCTATCTTGCACAAAGAAGTCTACCTTGGGCGGCAAAAAGGTATTCTTACCACTGCTTTTGTTAGCTTGAGCTACGGCTAACTCATAACCCTTTTGTGTCATCACGACCTTTGCATCATATTCAGACTGGAGAAATTGTGCTCCACCAACATGATCAGAATGGCCGTGAGTCACCAAAATATGAGTGATAGCCTTATCTTGTAACCCAAGCTTTTTTAGATTGATGGGTATCCACATCGAATAAGGGAAATCGAGTGTATCAATCAGAACTAATCCCTTTGCAGTCTCTACCGCATAAGACGACACCCATCTATCACCAACGTAATAAACGTTATCGAACATTTGGAACGGTTCAACATAGCCGTTTTTAATCGACATTTCCGGTACGTCTTTAGATGCCATTGCACTGGTCGAAACCAATAACAACAAAGCCAAAACCAATTTTTTCATTTTACTTCCTAGACTGATAACGACGCATAAGTTAGCTGCAACGTCCTAATTAAATTCACAGTTCTAACATACGACACTAGTGCTCTGCGACACATTTTAGCTCTGCTGTATGTTCAGGGAATCGTTCGTGAAGAAAACACAATGCATCCGCTGGCGTTACCTGGAGGCAGGAACGGCACTAATGTGGTGTATAAAGACTATGCATTAACTTCAATTTTGGTTGGCGTAGCGCATGAGTTTTAGACTTAAGCCAGTAACCAGTGTGTTAATAACTGAGTACTAAACCTGAATTACTAAAAGAGATAGGTAAAATATGCACCAAAAGATTACATCTCTCAAAGAAAAAATCCCTCAGAAAGGGTCGTTCGGTGCATATAATTTCAAGCGACTGACATAAGTGACTCATGTAAGTCGCTAACATAAGAGACTAACGTAAGCGTCTCAACACAACCTGCTGGTCGAGCTCATTCTGATAGTCCGTGTAATCAAGCCCTTGATCAAATATGTACTCAGTAACAAGAGTGCGAATGCATTCAACTAACGTGCTTGCTTGCCAAGGCTTTTCAAAGTAACGGTCGATACCTGCTGCATTAATCGCATTGATGGTATCGGTGTGAGTGGCCTGCCCCGTAAGAAGAATTTTCTTTGTATTCGGAAAGCGGCTGTCATGGAACACGTCAGTGAGTAACTCCACACCCGTTTTCCCTGGCATCACATGATCAGACACGATGACGGTAATGTGTTCGCCTTCTGCGTCAAGTTCATCCATGAGATCAAGCACTTCTAGCGCTGATTCACAATCTTCAATATTCAGCCAACTCGCCAGCGGCTCTAAATCTTGTACCACTGCGCTCAGTACTTCTCTCTGGTCATCGACACAGATTAAATTAAGCTTCTCCATGTTCACCCTCTACTGGTAACTTGATTCTAAATACAGTTTTAGAAGCATCACTTTTCACAATGATACTTCCGCCATAACCCGCCACAATCCGCTTAACGATTGATAAACCCAAGCCCAATCCAAACGATAAACCACCTTTTTTAGTGGTGAAGTTGGGCTGAAATACCTTTCTACGAGTCACCTCGTCTATCTCAGGGCCGTTATTCGTGATCGTAACTAATATTCTTTTCTTACTTAATCTGGTTTGAATTTCTATTGCGGCATCGTCTGAATTCGACATTGCATCACAAGCATTCTTTACAATGTTGACCCAAATCTGAACGAGCTCTGTTTTCGAGCCTTTAAAAGTCGGCAAATCTGCAGGGCTCAATCGCACAGAGACTCTACGTAACTCACTTTGTAACAACGATAAGGCATGGTTAATGGAGTCGTTAATATCAACCGCTTCTTCGGTGTCAATATCAACTCTACCAAGTTGTTTAACCGATTTTACGATGCCAACGGTGTGTCTAGATGCCAAACGTAAATCATGTAAATCACAGCCCATCTGCCAAAAGCGAATCGCTTCTTCTGGGTTTTTCAGCCAATGTTTTGAAATAACGTCTGTTGCAGATAAAGCGTCAATTGGAATCGCCTTTGCAAGAGAGCGTGCAATGTTTTTGTCTAAACCATATTTTCTTTCAAATTGTCGCCCACGTGTTCGCGCTTCTGACGACGACGTTTTCTGACCATGCATTAACCCAAAATCAAAAAATTGACTGGCTTCTGGATGCACTTCTTCAAGCAGATCCATGATGACCGTTTCAAGTCGGCCAGATTTACTATTTACTACACCAATAGCGTTGTTAAGCTCATGGGCAATCCCTGCAGCCAATTGACCCAAGGTCGTCATTTGCTCAGCAGTATGTAACTTCTCTAGCGCTTTTTGTTTCGCTATCGCTTCTTGTGTTGCACGGCGTTGACGACGCGACAACTCATTGACGATCACAGGTGTGAACTGTGCGGTAAGAGGACCAAAGTTACGTTCATCTTCTGCCGGCGTGTCTTTATCGATCCACGCTAACTCAACATCGGTTTTAGCAACAACCGTTGAAGATGCTGTCCAATTACCTGAAAAGAAGCTATGAACGCCTATAAAAGCCCCACTACCCGCGCTAAATACTCGCACTTGCGGTGTATTCGCTTCGGAATAAAACCCTTCCAGTTCTCCACTAAACACATAATATAAACGAGTGTTTAACGCTGATTGTTCAATAATGGTGTTACCGGCACGGCACGTCACCCGACGCTCTGTCTGATTAAAATAACGCTCGATAAGTGCTTCTAGCTTTTGTTGATACACGTATCGTTATCCTATGTGACCAATTGAATGTAGCAGCCACACCATAGCAAAGCTCAATAGCACACCAACCACACCCAAAATAATACCGATTCTGGCCATTTGATTACTTTGCACATGACCCGTGGCATGAGCCAACGCATTCGGTGGCGTACTGATTGGCAGCGACATACCTAATGAAGCGGCAAAAGTCACAACCAGAATTAACGTTAACTCACCGCCTAGTGGCGTGAGTGAAGCCATAGACGAACCTAATGCAGCCATAATTGGCATTAACAAGTTAGCCGTTGCGGTATGAGACATAAAGTTTGCCATTACCAAACACAAGAACGCCGCTCCGAACAACACCACATATGGTGAGTAAGCATCAAACGGAATGCTGTGTACCACGAGCCTTGCTAAGCCAGTTTTATCGAGAGCTAAACCAAGCGCAATACCACCTGATACAAGCCACAATACGTCCCAAGAAATCTTTTTCAGGTCTTCTTTATTGATGATCCCTGTGAGTGAGAACACAGCGACAGGAATCAGAGCGACGGTATAAGAGTTCATGCCATGGCTTGAGCCCATTAACCAAAGAATAATGGTTAGCGCAAAAGTGACGTATACCGCAATGGCTTTGGGCGTTTTAAGGAATTTACCTTTGATGCTTAGCTCGATTTTCTTTTGGTCAGCTTTGTACATAAAGCCTATTAAAAACCACGCTAACGCCATCATAATAACGACAAACGGCACACCAAATGCCATCCATTCACCGAACGTAATGAGGTTATCGCCAACTAAATATTTAAGTGCGATAGCGTTCGGTGGAGTACCGATTGGGGTACCAATGCCACCGATGTTAGCGGCAACAGGGATACAAAGCGCAAACGCTATACGACCGGGGTCTTTCGGGCCAAACACAGCCAGTACCGGCGTCAAAATAGATAGCATCATTGCCGTTGTTGCCGTGTTAGACATAAACATCGAAAAGATACCGGTGATCAGCATTAAGCCGAGCATCACAAACTTTGGGTCTTGTCCAAATGGCTTCAATAATACACGGGCTAAGTTTACGTCTAATCGATACTTAGTGGCGGCCATCGCTAAGAAAAAACCGCCCAAAAACAGCATGATGATTGGGCTGGCGAATGTCGCCATGATGTCGCTGTATTTTAACAACTCACCAAAATGTTCCTGCCCATGCTCAAACCTTAAAAAGATCAGCCCTTTATCCGACAACATCAACAATTGCAGAACGATAATAACAACAGACGTCGCGTAGATCGGGATGGGCTCGAACACCCAGCACAATGCCGCTAATAAAAAGATCGCGATAACGCGTTGTTGAATAATCGTAAGGCCTTCAAATGGAAACGCTGATAGCGGCATTACGAGGATAATGAAAGGAATTAAAATAGGGATAATGTATTTAATATAGGGGCGCATAGCACAAAACTCTTCCTGAGATAACAACTACTTAGAAATTAGATTTAAAGTTCTAATTTAGATCCGACAACGAATTATCGACCTCTTATCACTATCTCACTATCGGCTAGATCAATGATTACGTAATCGCGATATCTCCTTTTTCGTTTCTGTGCGCTACCTCTACGTTTGTGTGTGATTTACTGTTGAAATTAAATTCAGGAGAGTGGTTTCTACGTTTCTAGTCATGTCCATAAATTGAGGGCCACTTCTGATAAAAGCGCTGAACAAGCTTTTAAAGGATGAAGTAATGGATGCTGGCACTGCTATAAAGTGCCTTTTCCAATAGTTGGTCGCTTGTCATATTTCCTTCGTGAAACTAAGACCTAATAGATTTGGTTGTTATATGACTAGCATCTTTGAGAGGCAAATCGAACGATCTACACCGACATATTTGCCATACGCACTGGATTCTGAGTAAGCGTGGCGACAATAAAAGCTCACCGCTTTTGAATTAACTCTACGTGTCGATAAAATAGCTTTTCGATACCCTTTTTCAATCGCAAAACATTCGAGTTGTTTCAATAAATATGAGCCAGCACCAGCTTTGTTAGAGTACATCCGCTTAAGTTCACAAACTTCACTTTCGTGATATCTAAACACCCCACATGCCACAGCGCTATCATTCAGATACACCACGATACATCCATCTTTTGATGGGTCAAAAGCGTCAGACGCAAATGAGCTTTCACCTGTGTCATTAGTAATCTGGCGAAGTGACGAATTCAGCTCAGTGATTAATAACTGAAAGTCTCTATGATTTGGTTCTACTTTTTTATATTCGAATTCCATACCTGCCACATAATGCCAACTCAATCCGCACAAACATTTATGAACAAACCTACCCTTGAACTACACATATCTACTCAAATATTTCTCTATAAACTCAATATCTGCACGATAAAAATCACCAAGAGGTATCGCTGAGGGTTCTAGCCAATAGAAAGTTTGCTGTCTTTCTGCATCGACCATTTTCGGTTCCTTATTTAGATCCGCACGCAAAACGACGTAATGAATCTCACCACCGAAGTTGTTCAGAGCTTGATGAGTACCGAGAAGTTGTAAATCTTTAAGACCCGTTTCTTCCCACAACTCTCTAATTGCAGCTTCGCTACCCGACTCTCCGGGATCAACTGAACCCCCAGGGAACTCAAAAACCATACCTTGGCGATGTCTAAAACGCTTTTGAATTAAGACTTTCCCTTCTCTTACAACCACGGCCATAGCTATGTTTTTCATGGGAGCTTCCTTGTTACTCTCTATGCACAAAATACTAAGCGTTGGAAAATCTGTCTGGAACACCTTGTTATACAAAATTATTAATCCACGGATCATCAGAACCGGTAGCTAAGTATAAGTCTATCGTTTTATCTACTAAAGTTCTTACAGTGTGAACAAGGTTAATAGAGAACCCTGGTCGAAATCTATTTCGCGATGATTCATAAATATATCGGTCTTCAATAAACGTATTTGCATATCTTTCAACAAATTGCCGTGTACTCGATGCGGGAAACCCATTTTGAGATTCATTTAAATCTAAATAACTGCGTACTTCAACTGGTAGCATGTCTGCTAATTTGGCTAGATTGTGCCCTCGCTTAGAAGTGTATGTTTCATAAACTTCCCCTTCATACTCAGCTATACGAGCGAGATAGCTCTTGAGAAGTATTTCAATCTATAAGGCAGCACTCATCTGAGCTTGCCTACATAAGTTAGTTTGTTTGACTAGTAGTTCAGCTGCTGTGCAATATTTTTCAGCAGTTTCGACCATCCATTCTCTATGTTCTATTTGCACTCATACACCTCGATTTTGCATAACACCCAATTAAGTTACAAGCCAACACAAACCTGAACCCAAAGCAACACACCGATTACACCCAAACTGTTTGGAACTGAAAATGCTACGCATTGCCTGTTAGCTTGAATTGCTTGCTAGCATTCGGTTTCTACTGAACATGTTTCCCTTTTAGTTGCGAAAATTCAAATATTGGTAAGTATTCAGCCTGCAAGTATGCGTTGTACAAACTAATTGCAAAGTTTGGTATGAAATTGGAGAAATCAAAATAAGCTTGCTCCTTTGAAGTTTCATCGTGCCAATACCTAATTTCTACAAACGAATTAGACCACCGACGAATTTCCGTTTCGAAAACTTCTTTTCGAATATCACCAACCAGGTCAACATACATGCGCCAGACCCAATCTTTCCGATCTTCAGGAAGACGTTTATATAAAAACCAAAGACCATGTTTCTTGCCTGGATCGACGCCTTGTTCAGCTAATACACCTTTAAGAAACAACTCTGAAGCGAAAGAAAAACAGACCATTGCAGGGGCGACTAATCTATTATTTTCTGAACTTTTTGATGCAGCTAAACCAGCAAGTACAAACTCTTCCGCAGTATGTGTAGCACCGCCATGCATTTTTTCTATCGACATTTAGATATAACCTTTCCATGAGAATACCAAGCGTTGGCAGTTTGTTTAAATTGCTTGTATATGCGTAGTTATTCGACTGACATGTTCATTTTATGTTTAGTATTCGTTTCTGAAAAATTTACTACCACACCATTTTCAATCAATATATCAAGCATATGACTTGAAATATCTGAAGTGGTTTTTCCTGTAAAAGCTTGCGCTGAAGCACTTCCGCCGGTGTATGTATATATCCATTTCTCACCAGTTTCACTTATAACTGTTTTGACGTTTGGTGCACCAAAAATTCTCATTAGATCATCCTTAGTCGTCAACTTTTTCTCGATTTTAGCAACTTGTTCCTTTGTAAATTGTGTTCCATAGTCTACATTAGATTTATATACACAAGCTGACAGCATCGAAGTCGAAACTAGTAAAAAAATCACTCTAAAGTTTAATACTATTCTCACGTCTTCACCTATTTAATATCTTTAATTTTTCCGAAAGTACATAATACCCAATTAAGGTGTGAACAACGCCACCGCCTGCTCTAAACCATTGTGCTGTAAACACTAAAGCTGATTCAAACTAAAAATGCCAAACGTTGAGAATCACTCTTAAACGCTTTATCAGGTTTGTCTCACGGTAACGTATTTTCAATAAAATCAAGAAATTCACGACCAAAATTATTGAGCTTTGATTCGTAGACATGCTTTTTATTGGGAATATCTTCAATTGGAATTTTTAACCCTATTGTCCCCGCATCAGTATTAGTAATTACACCAGACCTAATTACTTTGGTCTCAGGGTTAAAGAGCAATTTAAACTCAAAAAATAGGTTATTGCGCTCTCATAGACAGAACCTTAA
>NZ_JBFRTR010000010.1:0-135251 GCF_041474215.1 Vibrio sp. 10N.222.52.C12 | reverse complement strand
AAGCTAATTATTAAGCTAAGAGCAAAAAGGCCGAACATCATGGATGTTCGGCCTTTTTCTATAACAAGATCAATTACTTTTGATGTTCGGGGTCATCGTCTAATGCGTGACTCGGTAAGGCATTCCAAACCGCCTTAACTAACGTTGCCAACGGGATAGCAAAGAACACGCCCCAGAATCCCCACAGTCCACCAAACACTAACACGGCAACAATAATGGCCACTGGGTGCAGGTTCACCGCTTCAGAGAAAAGAACAGGAACGAGCACGTTACCATCTAGCGCTTGGATAATACCGTAAGCGAGAAGCAACCAGTAAAACTGAGGTTCTAATCCCCACTGGAACAAACCGACAATCGCGACAGGAACGGTCACAGCCGCCGCACCGATATAAGGAATCAGTACCGAGAAGCCAACCGCGACAGCCAGCAGAGCTGAATAACGTAAATCTAGAATCGCAAAGGTCACGTAGCTGACACCACCGACGATCAAGATCTCAAGGACCTTGCCGCGAATATAGTTCGAGATTTGTTGGTTCATCTCAACCCAAACCTTGGTCGCTAGACGACGGTTTTTAGGCAACACGCCACTCGCCATGCTGATCATCTCTTCTTTATCTTTTAATAAGAAGAAGATCAGCAGCGGCACAAGAATCAAGTAAACCGCAAGCGTAGCCAAGCTCACAAGAGAAGCCAAAGAACCTTTAACAACACTTTCACCAAAGCCTAATGCTTTGTTTTTCGCGTTAGACACAATCGATTCAACGATCTGCAAGTTTGCTAACTCAGGATAGCGCTCAGGAATCGTCGCGATGAACTTCTGTAAGCCGCCATACATACTTGGAATATCATTGATGAGGTTACCCACTTGCTCCCAAATGGTAGGCACTAAACCAAACAGCGCCAGCAACATCAGGCTAAAGAACATCATGATCACCAACATCACCGAAGGCGTTCTTGGAACACCGAGTCTTTGAAGTTGGGTAACAGGCCACTCAAGCAAATAAGCCAACACAATCGCAACCAAGAGTGGTGCAATTAGGTGACCAAAGAAGTAGATCGTAATAAAGCCGAAGAGAATGATGGCAACCAAACTGACAGCATGGGGATCAGAGAAACGTCGTTTATACCAACGATTGACCATTTCAAGCATCTGACTGCAATTCCTTTTTAGTGACGAGGAGATGATGGTAATTAGAGCAAACCTCAGTGATGACGTCATAGGCTTGCTTAGACAAATAAGTAACAATATCTTTCATCGAACTGTTATCAGACACATAAATTGACAATGACTGCCCTACTTCTAACTTTACACTGTGACGCTTGGCTAATAATAGCGCCATTGGACAGCGCTCTTGGCGTAAATCTAGAATATTAGGTGTCATTCTTGAGCTCGATGCTTATTATAAGGGTCGTATTGTAATCTGTTTTTGAAAACGCGCCATCATTCATTCATCCTCCTTCATGATAGCGCACGCACTTGGCAAAGGTTAAATCAGATAAAGAACCAATTTCCATTGCACTTGTCTTACTGTCAGAAGAAACGGAGTATTACTGACTAATATGTTTAAACGCGCTCGCTCAATTGCTTGCTTATGCATCGCAGCTACATTAAGCACCCCAACTATGGCGAATACCAATAGTTTGGAGCTACCAGATATCGGTACCGCTGCTGGCGGCACACTCACTATCGACCAAGAGCTTATCTATGGTGATGCCTACATGCGCATCATCAGAAGTAGCCAGCCTATCGTAAACGACCCAGTTCTAAATCTATATATTGATACTCTTGGCCATCGTCTGGTCGCGAACGCAAATGATGTAAAGACACCTTTCCAGTTCTTTATGATCCGTGACCGCAACATCAACGCCTTTGCTTTCTTTGGTGGTTATGTTGCTTTGCACTCAGGTCTATTCCTGCATGCACAATCTGAAAGTGAATTAGCTTCTGTATTAGCGCACGAAATCGCGCACGTAACCCAACGTCACTTAGCGCGTAGTATGGAAGACCAAGCGCGCCGCTCTCCAGCAACCATTGCAGCGCTAGCAGCCTCTGTATTACTGGCAATTGCAGCTCCTGAAGCCGGCATTGCAGCCCTAACGGCAACGACTGCGGGTAATATGCAAAGCCAAATCAACTACACCCGTAGTAATGAAAAAGAAGCCGACCGCTTTGGTATCAACACGCTAGCAAAAGCTGGGTTTGATGTGAATGCGATGCCACGTTTCTTTGGCCGTTTAGCTGATGAATATCGCTATGCGAGCACACCACCGCCAATGCTACTGACTCACCCATTACCAGAAGACCGAATTACCGATTCACGTGCTCGTGCTCGTAGTTACCCGCCACTGAAACTGGCTCCCTCTCTGGACTACCACCTAGCAAGAGCCCGCATTGTTGCGCGCTATGCTGGCATTAATAATGATGCTGCTCTTGATTGGTTTGAGCGTCAGCTAAAGAAAGCCCCTAAAGCTTTGGTTCCGTCATTAGAATATGGCCAAGCACTGGTTTACCTAGACTCTAAAAAATTAGACAAAGCAGAGCCCATCCTGAACAAGCTGATTAACAGCGATCCAACCAACCTGTTTTATCTAGATGCTATTTCGGATCTGCACATCGAGAAGAAGCAGCCTGAGATTGCGATTAAAGAACTTAAATCGGCACTGGTTCGTCAACCAAACAACCCGGTTCTGACCATTAACTACGCCAACGCACTGATTGAAAATGAAGATCTTCAAGAAGCGGTTCGCGTATTGCAGCGTTACACGCACGATAACCCGAATGACACCAATGGCTGGCACTTACTTTCAAAAGTAAATACGAGCCTTGGTAATAGCGACGAAGAACTGGCTGCTCGTGCAGAAATTTTGGCACTGCAAGCCAACTGGAACAAAGCGATTCAGTACTACACGCAAGCAAGCCAAATCGCAGAATTAGGAAGCCTAAAACAAGCACGCTACGACGCTCGAATTGATCAGCTAATGATTCAACGAGAGCGCTTCTTGTCGCTACAATAGAGTGTTTACTGGTAACAGCTCGTTACCAGAATAAAAAGAAAGCTCAACGTTACACAAAAAAGAAGTCACCCCTGGTGGCTTCAGCTAAACAACTAAATCAAAAATAATAATGAGGAAGAACCATGTCTGTCGTGATTTATCATAACCCACGCTGCTCAAAGAGCCGTCAAACTCTAGAAGTGCTTCAGGAAAACGGCGTACAGCCAGAGGTCATCAAATACCTGGAGACTCCGTTAACAGTTGAACAGCTGAAAGTACTGTTCACTCAGCTTGGTTTTGACAGTGTTCGCGACATGATGCGCACCAAAGAAGCGGACTACAAAGAAGCAAACCTTGGCGATGCTTCAGTTACTGATGAAGATCTTTTCGCCGCGATGGCAACCAATCCAAAACTGTTTGAGCGCCCAGTCGTTGTCGCGAACAACAAAGCAAAAATTGGTCGTCCACCAGAGCAAGTGCTAGAGATTCTGTAATCCAATATGAGCATTAACATTCTTGTTCTTTATTACAGTCGCCACGGCAACACACAAGCTCTAGCAAGGCAGATTGCACGAGGGGTTGAATCCATCCCGAACTGCGAAGCTATGCTAAGGACGGTGAACGACGTGTACACAGTAGAAGAGCAGCCTGATTCGCGTTATCAACCAACCGATCCTATTGCCTCGTTACAAGAACTTCGATCTTGTGATGGTTTGGCGCTAGGCAGTCCGGTTTGGTTTGGTAACATGGCCGGGCCAATGAAGCACTTTTGGGATAGCACGACATCAATGTGGATCAATGGTGATCTCATCGATAAGCCAGGTTGTGTATTTACCTCTTCTTCATCATTGCATGGTGGTCAAGAGACAACACAACAAAGCATGATGTTGCCCCTGCTTCATCACGGCATGTTAGTCGTGGGCATCCCCTACTCAGAACCGGCGCTGCACACCACTCAAACTGGTGGTACGCCTTATGGTGCAAGCAGTACTGGAGAGAGCGCTTCACTTAGCAAAGAAGAGATTGAGTTGGCGCAAAACCTAGGTAAACGCCTAGCGCGCATCGCAATAAATCAGAAGGGAATTTCTCAATGATGTATATGCCAGAGAAGGCTATGTCTCCCAAAACCAAGCTATTTCGCTACCTTGCTTTAGCGGGCAACTTGTCACTGTTATTCTGGGTGGTGGCTTGGCAGATGACGCTTTCACCGCACCCTCATCTCAGTAATGTCACACTGGCGATTGCTTGGGCTATCCCGCTGTTATTGCCATTACCGGGCATTTTAGCAGGAAAACCTTATACGCACGCATGGGCAAATTTCGTCTTGATGCTCTATTTCCTACACGCATTAACTATCTTGTATGTAGACGATGGTGAACGTTTATTAGCGGCTGTAGAACTGCTTCTGACGACTCTAGGTTTCGCGGGCAATATCTTATTTACTCGCTTTAGAGCCAAAGAGTTAGGCATCAAGTTGAAGCGCCTTTCCGAAGTAGAAAAGAGAGAGAAAGCTAAGTTCGAGCAATAATATTGAGCCCATGCTTTTAAACTGACCGCTTACAAACAAAAAGCCCTGCGAGATTGCTCTTGCAGGGCTTTTTTCAAGTTTTCATTTCAATCAGTCATGTCAGCTGACAATTATGAGCGAACCCACTCGTATACCAAGCTTGGCTTAGCATGTACTGGCGCAGTGATGGTTAGATCTTCTGTACTAGAATCCTCTAACGTTGTGTCAGGCGTATTCGTTAGCTCAGCATCCTCAGATACCTCGTTGCCCTTAATCACTTGTACGCCTGAGTCAGTTTCGTCACCAACGACTTCAGCAGCGTCTGTTGAATCATCACCTACAGACATTGTGTTGTCTTGAGTTTCAAATTCAGGGCTCACTTCAGGCTCAATGTAAGATTCTTCAACCTTCGCAACTTGGCGAATACTTGCTACTTCTTGCTCAAACTCTTGTTGAGTCGACAATAAGTGAATTCGGAAAGTGACTTCGTTGTTCTGAATCTTCAGAATATCTAGGCTTGCCACCGAGTTTAGACGCTTAAGTGCGTTCTCTAACTGGAAGAAGTCTTGAGCATTATTCAGGCTAATAAACTGCGTTAAAATCGATTCTGATGACTCACTCGCTACCGTCACAGCACTTTTGCCTGCGTAGTAGTTACTGATTTGGTCAACTAACTTCTTAGAAGTCGTGTCGCTGTTACCCGATAGTGAACCACTTACAGGCGATGTTGGTGCACTCGTCAATTGACTTGGCTTTTGATCGTATAGAGCCCAACGTAGGCCTGAAGATTGAGCCTTTATCACCAACACAGCATCAACAGGATAACGCTGACTCGCTTTACTGATTGGCGTAACAAAGCTACCCCACAAATCAGAAGTCGCAATACCCGTAATATCGTCAAAGTCACCCACAGGCAGCGTTAGAGGCAAGCCACGCTCTTTTGCGTTCGCTTGTAAGCTAGCTGCTAACTGTGAGTTAGAGTGTTCCCATACGATGTTCTTGTCGTAGTTGTCCTCTTCCACAAGCCAAACAAGGATGTTTGAACGCGTGTCAGGCCAGTAAGGTAACTGTGCTTGAGTCAACAGAGAACGGATTTGAGCACCGTTAAAACGCATACGCAATGTTGATTGGTCATTGCTTTCGCCAAAACTCATTTGAGACATGTACTGCGAACTCTTGCGCATCGCCTTTTGAATCGTCTCATTCGAAGCGACATCAGTTTGGCCAGTCGCACGTATCAATACCTGCTCCATACCTGTATTTCTTGCCACTTGTTCTGGCTGTTTGTCTTCAGCGTTAATCGCAACTTCAGCACTAAAAATATCTACTTGAGTTAAGGCATAACTCGGAGAGGCTAATAGTCCCATCAACAACAATGCTATGTAGCGCATACTGATCCTAATATTCAAATCTTGTGCCTAGATGATAAGCAACTATGGATTGAGGGGCAAGGTCGATAGCGCCCACTGTGTTTAATAACCACAAAATATCACCTGGCCATGATAAATCGCTCACTTATAAACTGAATTTCTAGGGCTTAGATGGATATAAAACATAACTAATATAAATAAATTTGATCTATCTGACATAGCAACCGATTGCCAAGTGATAGAATCCCGCGAATTTTATTTTTCGCTTTTCATATAACGACCATTTTTAAGGACATAACATGAAAAATGCTCTGCAAGGTGCGCAAATGCTATTTGTCGCTTTTGGTGCACTTGTACTGGTGCCCCTGCTGACAGGCCTTGATCCCAACGTAGCGCTCTTTGGTGCAGGTATCGGTACCCTTTTATTCCAACTTATTACACGCCGTTCAGTACCTATTTTCCTTGCGTCTTCTTTTGCATTCATCGCACCTATCATGTTTGGCATTCAAACTTGGGGGGTAGGTGCAACCATGGGCGGCCTTATGGCAGCAGGTGTTGTGTATGTATTAATGGGTGCCTTAATTAAGGTACGTGGTGTAGCCTTTATCCACAAACTGCTTCCACCAGTCGTAGTTGGCCCTGTAATCATGGTGATCGGCTTAGGTCTTGCGCCTGTTGCGGTAAACATGGCGCTAGGTAAAACAGGCGATGGTGCGGTTCAGCTTATAGATGCAGACGCAGCATTATGGATTTCATCTATTTCATTGTTAGTAACGATTGTCATCAGTGTTTTCTCGAAAGGCTTTCTTAAACTGCTGCCGATCTTCGGCGGTATTGTTGCGGGTTACATCACCAGCTTGGTATACGGCGCGGTAGACTTCACTCCAGTAGCGCAAGCATCTTGGTTAGCACTGCCAAACTTCACAACGCCAGAGTTCAACATCAACGCTATCTTTTTTATGGTATTTGTCGCGATTGCACCTGCCGTTGAACACGTAGGTGATATGCTTGCTATCTCTAACGTAACCGGTAAAGACTACCTTAAAAAGCCAGGTTTACACCGTACTATCACAGGCGACGGCGTGGCTACAATCGCAGCTTCTATGCTGGGCGCTCCGCCAAACACAACCTACAGTGAAGTAACAGGTGCAGTAATGCTGACGAAAGCATTCAACCCAGTGATCATGACTTGGGCTGCTGTTACTGCTATCGTTCTTGCATTGGTTGGTAAGCTAGGCGCACTACTTCAAACGATTCCGGTTCCTGTAATGGGTGGCATCATGATTCTACTGTTTGGCTCTATCGCAACAGTGGGCCTTAACACACTCATCAAGAACAACGTTGACCTGCATAAATCACGTAACCTTGTGATTGTGGGCATTACTTTAGTCTTTGGTATTGGCGGCATGGCCTTTGGTATCGGTGACTTTAGCCTACAGGGCGTAAGCTTGTGCGGTATCGTTGCGATTCTACTTAACCTAGTACTTCCAGAAGAGCTAGGTGACAACACTGTGGTAGATAAAGCTCAAATCGATTAATGAGTCGGTAAGGCTAGATTCCAAAGAATCACAACCTAACAAGATCAAAAAAGGGAGAGCATCGAATGCTCTCCCTTTTTATTAATACGGTTAATTCAGCGAGTTAAGGAACTGTTTAGAGTCACTTAAGCTGAAACCGAATTACTTAGTACCGAAGATCTTATCGCCAGCATCGCCAAGACCAGGAACAATGTAGCCCTTGTCGTTTAGCTTCTCATCGATTGCAGCCGTGTAAAGCTCAACATCTGGGTGCGCTTTTTCTAGAGCAGCGATACCTTCAGGAGCAGCAACAAGCACAAGAATCTTAAAGTGCTTACAACCTTTCTCTTTCATTAGGTCGATAGTCGCGATCATAGAACCACCTGTCGCAAGCATTGGGTCTACCACTAGAGCAATACGCTCGTCGATGTTAGATGCAAGCTTGTTGAAGTATGGTACTGGCTCAAGTGTTTCTTCGTCACGGTAAATACCAACAACGCTGATACGTGCACTTGGGATGTGCTCAAGAACGCCGTCCATCATGCCTAGACCAGCACGTAGGATTGGCAC
This sequence comes from Vibrio sp. 10N.222.52.C12, assembly GCF_041474215.1. Taxonomy (NCBI): domain Bacteria; kingdom Pseudomonadati; phylum Pseudomonadota; class Gammaproteobacteria; order Vibrionales; family Vibrionaceae; genus Vibrio; species Vibrio sp. 10N.222.52.C12. Next base: position 127,293 of record NZ_JBFRTR010000010.1, on the reverse strand, counting down.
TACCGTTACTTTTTTACCTTTAATTTGGTCAACTTCTACTGGACCGTTCCAACCGTTAATCGTCACACGCTCAGTTTCAAAGTCTGATGTCGCTTCGTATGTTAGAAGGCTACCCACTTCTGTCGCTAGCTCACGAAAACGCTTAGTGCTAATCTCACCTTCACGCATCAGGCCAATTTTATGTTTTACTAGCGGGTGTTTCACTTCAACAACTTTCATTTCCAACTCCGGCAATATTTAAACAAACCTGTAGATTATACACGAACTCTAAGGTTATTTCAGAATCTTTATTCTAATAAAAAAAACCGCGCAAACGTTTGCTCTTGGTAATCAAGCCCTGTTAGAATAGCGCCGTTTTCACATCCAACTTAAGTTCGAGGACTATCCCGTGAGTGGTAATACTTCTTCTCTAAGCTACAAAGACGCTGGTGTTGATATCGACGCAGGTAATGCACTAGTAGACCGTATTAAAGGTGCTGTTAAACGCACTCGTCGCCCTGAAGTAATGGGCGGTATTGGTGGCTTTGGCGCCCTATGTGAACTTCCAACGAAATACAAAGAGCCGGTACTTGTTTCAGGTACTGATGGTGTTGGTACTAAACTTCGCCTTGCTTTGGATCTGAAAAAACACGACACCATTGGTATCGACCTAGTGGCAATGTGTGTGAACGACCTAATCGTTCAAGGTGGTGAGCCTTTATTCTTCCTAGACTACTACGCAACAGGTAAGCTAGATGTAGACACAGCAGCAGACGTTGTTTCTGGCATCGCTGAAGGTTGTGTTCAAGCTGGTTGTGCACTTATCGGTGGTGAAACCGCTGAAATGCCGGGCATGTACGAAGGCGACGACTACGATGTTGCTGGCTTCTGTGTTGGCGTTGTAGAAAAAGCTGACATCATCGACGGCACTAAAGTAGCAGCAGGCGACGCACTTATCGCTGTTGGCTCAAGTGGTCCACACTCAAACGGTTACTCTTTAATTCGTAAAGTCCTAGAAGTTTCTGGTGCTGATAAGAGTGAAGAACTAGAAGGTCGCACTATCGGTGAGCACCTACTAGAACCAACTAAGATTTACATCAAATCGGCACTTAAGATGATTGCAGAGCATGACATTCATGCTATCTCACACATCACAGGTGGTGGTTTCTGGGAAAACATCCCACGCGTACTTCCTGAAGGTACTAAAGCAGTCATTGATGGCAAGAGCTGGGAATGGCCTGCTATCTTCAACTGGCTACAAGAGAAAGGTAACGTGGAGACATTCGAAATGTACCGCACTTTCAACTGTGGTGTAGGCCTAGTTGTTGCTCTACCTAAAGATCAAGCAGACGCTGCTGTTGAACTACTGAAAGCTGAAGGCGAAAACGCTTGGGTTATCGGTGAGATCGCAAACGCTGAAGCTGGCGAAGAGCAAGTTGAAATTAAATAAGTGATACGCTCACTTACTTAGTTAATCAATGAGGACCTAATGGTCCTCATTTTGCTATTTAGCCCGCAGAAAACCTTAGTTTATGTAGGTACATTGTAAACAATTCAGTTAATCAATCGTATGACCCACTCTATGAAAAACAATCACTCAAATAAAACCAGTCACTCTCAGAAAAACATCGTTGTGTTAGTTTCAGGAAGCGGAAGTAACTTACAGGCTATTTTAGATGCCTGCGATAGCGATATGATTGATGCATCGGTTAAAGCTGTCTTCTCAAACAAAGCAGAGGCTTTTGGATTAGAACGAGCGAAAACCGCAGGTGTTGACGCTCATTCAGTTAATCCAAAAGACTTTGGTTCACGTGAAGAGTTTGACCATGAATTGATGGTTCAGATCGATGCTTACCAGCCAGATTTAATCGTACTCGCTGGCTACATGCGAATCCTGAGTTCAGAGTTTGTTCGTCACTATGCAGGGAAAATGGTCAACATCCACCCTTCTCTGTTGCCGAAATACCCAGGCCTACACACCCACCAGCGTGCCATTGATGCGCAAGACAAAGAACACGGTACTAGCGTCCACTTTGTTACCGAGGAGCTCGATGGCGGCCCTGTGATCTTGCAAGCTAAGGTGCCGGTATTTGAAGATGATGATGCTGATATGTTGGCAAGCCGAGTGCTGACTCAAGAACACTGCATTTACCCTATGGTCTGTAAATGGTTCGCCGAAGATCGTTTATCAATGCTAAATGGGCAAGCTGTCTTAGACGGTAAGGCATTAGGTAAACACGGTTACGCAGAAGAGTAATTCTTCAGAAACTAAATCAAATCCAAAAAAAGACCGCTTACTGATTCATTAGTTCAGTAAGCGGTCTTTTTTATGAGGTTCAAATCATACTATTCGGGATACTTAGCTCAGCTCAATGGTTCAGTTGGCGCTTGGCTTGCTACCTTCTTCGGCGCATAAGCGACATCTTCCAATGCTTTATGATTGTTGCCAATCAGCTCACCAAAATGAAACAGCGCATATTCGCCCGGCTTCATTCTAAACCACTCTTCATTGTCTGTTAGAGGCTGGGTTGCCACCACTGTAACCACATCATTAGGTGTAGTTTCTTCTTGGAAGTTAATCTCAACATCTTCATCAATCAGGCTCGCTTTACCAAAAGGTGCGCGCCTTGTTATCCAGTACAAATGGTTGGTGCAGTAGGTCATGACATACTCACCATCACTGAGTAACATGTTAAATACGCCTTTCTCTCGCAGCTGGTCACAACACTCAGCCACAAAGCGAAACATACCTTCCATATCTTGAGGTGGCTCAGGAAAACGCTCTTCGAGTTGTTTGAGTAACCAACAGAAAGAGAGCTCACTGTCTGTCTCGCCGACCGGTCTGAAACGACCACTGATCAGATCGTCGTAATCCGTTAATTGACCATTGTGAGCGAAGGTCCAGTATCGCCCCCAAAGCTCACGAGTAAAAGGGTGTGTATTTTCTAGATTAACACCACCACGGTTCGCTTGACGGATATGACTGACAACGGCTTGGCTTTTAATTGGGTAGTTTTGAACCAACTCAGCGATCTTAGATTCACAGCTAGGGTTAGGATCTTTAAATGTACGAAAACCCTTTCCTTCATAGAAGGTAATACCCCAGCCATCGCGGTGCGGGCCAGTATTGCCTCCACGCTGCATAAGACCAGTAAAGCTAAAACAAATATCAGTTGGCACATTCGCGCTCATACCGAGCAATTCACACATGGTTTAATCTACTCCCTATTAAAACCAATGGAGCCTAAGCTGGGCTCCAAATGTCTGTAAAACTATTATTCCATCTCTTTTTCAACAAGCTGAATCACAATATGAATGATCTTAATGTGAATCTCTTGGATGCGATCTGCGTAACCAAAGTGTGGCACTCGGATTTCGATATCAGCACAACCCGCCATTTTGCCGCCATCTTTACCCGTCAATGCAATCGTCTTCATGCCTTTAGCTTGAGCAGCTTCAATCGCTTTTAGAATATTGGCAGAGTTACCTGAAGTCGACAGACCGAACAACACATCACCTTTACGACCTACCGCTTCTACATAACGAGAAAATACGTGGTCGTAGCCAAAATCATTACTCACGCAAGACAAGTGGCTTGGATCTGAAATCGCAATACCAGCGTAACCTGGACGGTTTTCACGGTATCGGCCTGTTAGCTCTTCCGCGAAGTGCATTGCATCACAGTGTGAGCCACCGTTACCACAAGAAAGCACCTTGCCTTCTTGCTTGAATGAGTCAGCAATCAGTTTTGCCGCCGCTTCAATTTGAGCGATGTTATGGTCGTCACTCAAAAACTTGTTAAGAACGTCAGCAGCTTCGTTTAATTCACTTTTGATTAGGTCTTGGTACATAAGGCTTATCTCTTATTTTTTTTAACGCAACTTAAAGTGCGTGAAATGAGAACTGAGGGTTTTCCCCTCTTTATAACTGAGTTTACCCACAAACATGAAATAGTGTCGACACTTAAGCCCAAAGATTGCCACCTTTATTAGGGTCTCACTGCCGATCCGTCCAAATATTCGCCACCAACCTCTCACAATTAGAACTTTAACTCTATTGAGATCACTTTTTACTCACTTTGGAGTTTTACAAATATTTAATATTTTGTTTACACTTGACTGGTTAGACCTCTTACCTAAAACTTAATAACAATAAGTGATCTCTGAAAAGGAAATCGATCATGAACATATTGCTCTCCCTACTCGGCATGACCGCCATCTTAGGCGTCTGTCTTTACCATAGAGTTAGTCTGGTACGTGCATTAGTTGTATTAACCGGCGCAATGGTAGCATTAACACTGCTTGGCGGCGTGGCTGTTACTGGCTGGCTTTGCTATCTATTAGCCGTTGCGATCTTTGCTGTACCGACCATTCGTCAGACACTGATCAGCCAAAAAGCACTCTCTTTATTTAAGAAAGTTCTACCGGCGATGTCTCAGACAGAAAAAGAAGCACTAGAAGCTGGCACAGTATGGTGGGAAGCAGAGCTGTTCAAAGGCAAACCTGAATGGAAGAAACTTCAGAACATTGCTGACCCGAAACTCTCTGAAGCTGAGCAAGCGTTTTTAGATGGTCCAGTAAATATCGTGTGTGAAATGGTCAATGATTACCAAGTCACTCATGAGCTTGCTGATTTGCCACCAGAAGTATGGCAATACCTGAAAGACCATAAATTCTTCGCCATGATCATCAAGAAAAAATACGGCGGCTTAGAGTTCTCAGCTTACGCTCAATCTTTGGTTCTACAGAAGCTAACAGGCGTTTCTAGTGTATTGTCATCGACGGTTGGCGTACCTAACTCATTAGGCCCTGGTGAGCTTTTACAACACTACGGTACAGAAGAACAAAGAAACCACTACCTGCCTCGCCTAGCGGAAGGTAAAGAGATCCCTTGTTTCGCACTAACTAGCCCAGAAGCTGGCTCAGACGCTGGCTCTATTCCAGATTACGGTGTGGTTTGTAAAGGCGACTGGCAAGGCGAAGAAGTACTCGGCATGCGCCTAACTTGGAACAAGCGTTACATCACTCTCGCGCCTGTCGCGACGGTATTAGGCTTAGCTTTTAAACTTCGTGACCCGGATGGCCTGCTTGGTGATCAAAAAGATCTTGGTATCACTTGTGCGCTTATCCCAACGGATTTAAAAGGCGTAGAGATTGGCAACCGCCACTTCCCACTAAACGTACCTTTCCAAAATGGCCCGACGCAAGGCGACGATATCTTCGTGCCTATCGATTTCATCATTGGCGGTCAGAAAATGGCCGGTCAAGGCTGGCGTATGCTGGTTGAGTGCCTGTCGGTTGGTCGTGGTATCACACTGCCTTCAAATTCAACTGGTGGCATCAAGTCTGCCGCGCTTGCAACTGGCGCTTACGCTCGTATCCGCCGTCAGTTCAAACAGCCTATTGGCCGCATGGAAGGGGTTGAAGAGCCACTTGCACGCCTTGCAGGTAACGCTTATGTAATGGACGCTGCAAGTAACCTAACCGTTGCGGGCATCGACCTTGGTGAAAAGCCTTCGGTTATCTCTGCAATCGTTAAGTACCACTGTACTCACCGTGGCCAGCGCAGCATCATTGATGCGATGGATATCGTCGGTGGTAAAGGCATTTGTTTAGGCCCATCGAACTTCCTAGCTCGTGGCTACCAAGGCTCGCCTATCGCGATTACGGTTGAAGGCGCAAACATCCTGACTCGTTCAATGATCATCTATGGTCAAGGTGCGATTCGCTGTCACCCTTACGTACTGAACGAAATGGAAGCGGCTTATTCTGAAAGCAGCGATGCGCTTGATAAGTTTGATTCAGCGTTAGCAGGGCACGTTAGCTTTACGATGAGCAACCTAGTCCGCAGCTTGTGGTTTGGTTTAACCGATGGTCGTGGTTCTGATGCGCCAACACCTTCAAATAAAACAGATAAACAGACACAGCGTTACTACCAACAGCTAAACCGCTACAGTGCAAACCTAGCGCTACTGTCTGATATTTCAATGGCAGTTCTAGGCGGATCACTGAAGCGTAGAGAACGTTTATCAGCAAGACTGGGTGATATCTTAAGTCAACTTTACCTCGGTTCAGCAACGTTGAAGCGCTTTGAAAGTGAAGGCAGCCACGCTGAAGATCTACCGTTAGTACATTGGGGGATGCAAGATAGCTTACGTCAGACTGAAGTGGCGATTGATGAATTCTTAGCGAACTTCCCTAACCCTGTGATTGGTCGTCTGCTTCGTGTTGTGCTAATGCCATTTGGTCGTATCCGTCGTGCTCCAAACGACAAGCTCGATAGCAAAGTTGCGCACATTCTACAAACACCAAGCGAAACACGCTCTCGTATAGGTCGCGGCCAATACCTAGAAGCGACGGAATACAACCCAGTAGGTAAGATTGAAAAAGCGCTAGAAGTGATTCTTCAAGCTGAACCTCTGTTCGACAAAGTCTGCAAAGAGACACACCAAAAGCGCGCTTTCTTACGACTAGACCTTGTGGCTCAATTAGGGTTAGAGAAAGGCATCTTAACGCAAGAAGAGGCAGTTCTGCTGATTAGCGCCGAGGAACATAGACTGTACACGATTAACGTTGACGACTTCTCTCCAGAGGAGCTTGCAGCAAAGTCTCAGTACCCAGACCAATCGATTGATAACGTCGCTTAAGGTTAGAAAAAGAAACAAAAACGGGACTCCTATGAGTCCCGTTTTTTTTGTTCATGACATCGTTGTCACAAATTTTAATGCTTTATCTAGCGGCTTATTCTCTCTAGACAATCTAATCATCTAAGCGAGTTACTTGGGCGCCTTGAGCTGCATCTCAGGTAACGCTTTTTTCTTCGCCTTGACCTTACGAACCACAAACCAAATCAATAAGCCCAATAGAATAGCGACCACATTACCCACCGCAATAATGATCATACTGCGCTGTCTGTCATCTTCACGTTTTTGAAGGATCATCAACTCTGTTGCGATACGCTTCTGTTCAGCAAGAGCTTCTTCTTGAAGACGTCGTGACTCTGCTAAGTCGATATCTTCAACAACGCTGTACGACTGCTCGGTAATTGGAAAAATCAGCGGGCGCTGACTTGAAGCATCAGTGGCATAAACCATCCCTGACCAATTATAAATTCCTAAATCGCCATTATAAGGCACCTCTAAAGCGACTTTCATTGCGTCGACTTCAGCTTGCCCCTGCTTGTACATCACATATTCATCAGGAGCCTTGTGCTCAACATGAACCGCTAACGAGCTCGGTGCGATCATCCCCTGTTCACCAGACACCACAATAGTATGAGGTAAACCCTCTTTTCGTGATTGAATGAAGGTGCTAGTGATCGGTGTTGGGTAAACCAAGACTTCTTGCTCTTGCGCTCGCAGGAACACGCCATTACCAGAGGTAATACGCGCTCGGTATTTACCGGGCTCGATATCAATTGGCAAAGAGACAGTGAACACACCATCTCCGGCCTTTTCATCAAGATCAGCGCCATCATCGGCAAACTCGCCCATCACAACCGGCACCGGGCGCGCTTCTCTCACCAAAGACTCTTCGTTTTCAACAAACTTAGTAAAGGTAACCTTAAGCTTCACGCGATCGAGAAAATCGCGCAGCACCAGCGGCTTGCCATCAGAAGTCAGTCGAGCGGTAAATTTGATGCGCTCTGTTTGATACAACTTATCTGGGAACTCATTAGCATCCAAAACAAGATGAGACAGCAGCTTGATATTGTTCTTAGGGGAAACTTTACCTATCGCTTGCCAAGGGCCGGGCATCGGATTGTCGATAGAGATAATGTCCATGGACGATTCTTCGTACCAACGGACATTATCAGCATTGCGCCAAGAGTAGTATTTCTTGCCATCAGGGCGAACCAAAACGACAGGTTTAGAGTTATCGGCTCGATAAATCACAAAGGTGACTTGTTCAATACTGGAATCAACTCGAAAACGGTTGTCCAATAAACTCATAACGGATTCTGTTGCTGCATGTAAGCCAAAACTTAACAGCAATAAGCAACCGGTAGCCAATACCCTTAACATACTTTCTCCCTACTGACGCCAGAGGCAGCTTCCGCTTTTCTCGACGAGATCTAAACGACTTTGATGCGCTTCTACTTCATCGGCCGTAGCTCGTAAAACCTTTAGGGATTTTCGACCACTTTCTACTCTTCGTATGCTTTCGGCTTCACCTTCCTGTTGACCAGCGTTAAATTGCAGCGAAGTTTGACCACCCGTCATCAATAAGTAGACGTCGGCTAGGATCTCCGCATCGAGCAATGCGCCGTGGAGAGTGCGGTGCGAGTTATCGATACCGTAACGGTCACATAAGATATCTAGGTTGTTTCTTTTACCTGGGAATATCTTCTTCGCCATTGCCAAGGTATCGGTAACTTTACAGTAGTCATCCGTTTTACCTATCGCTGGGTTGAGCTTCTCAAACTCATAGTCCATGAAGCCCGTATCGAAGGGCGCGTTATGAGCCACCAGCTCCGCACCTTTGATAAAGTCGAGAAACTCTTTATGAATGTCTTGGTATTCAGGCTTATCAATCAAGAATTCATCGGTAATACCGTGAACGCCAATCGCCTCTTCTTGAATCGCACGATCGGGCTTGATGTAGACGTGGAAATGACGCCCGGTCAGCCTACGGTTGATGATCTCTACTGCACCAATTTCAACGATGCGGTGACCCATATAGTGAGGGCCACCTTCTGTATTCATACCGGTGGTTTCGGTATCGAGTACAACAATGCGCTTATTTTCGTTCGAACTGTTTTTTTCGTTCGTGCTTTGTTCTGGAGTGCTACTGGTATTCATAAGGATAACTGTGTCAGACTATGCCGATAATGTGCTTGAGGTAATAGTATCAAATCATGACGAAACAAGTTGAAATTTTCACTGATGGTTCTTGTTTAGGCAACCCTGGTCCCGGCGGCTATGGCATCGTACTTCGCTACAAAAAAGTCGAGAAGACGCTAGCAGAAGGTTTCACGCTAACAACCAATAACCGTATGGAAATGCTCGCCGCTGTCGTGGCTCTGCAAACCCTCAAAGAACCTTGCTCTGTGATTCTGACCACAGATAGCCAATACGTGCGTCAAGGCATCACACAGTGGATTCATAACTGGAAAAAGCGTGACTGGAAAACAGCCGACAAGAAACCGGTTAAAAATGCCGATCTGTGGCAAAGGCTCGATAAAGAAACCGCTCGCCATAACGTTGATTGGCGCTGGGTAAAAGGACACGCCGGACACAGAGAAAACGAAATGTGTGATGATTTAGCGCGAAATGCAGCGGAGAATCCGACTCTAGAAGATACGGGCTATCAACCAAGCTAATCGTCTTTTTAATTAGACGCACATTTCAGAAAGCGATTTATAATTTCTTAAACTAATTGACAATTTCTCAATCGAATTGATAGATGAAAAGCCGACAACTAATCGGCTTTTTCTGTTTTTAGCGGATATGACGCTTTGGCTGAATCCATTGTACGGCGCGTATTGGTTCTAAAACTTGCCCCAACAGGCGAGAAACGTCGCTTAAGGTGCCAATGTGGTTTGATGGGTTTTAGCGGGTAAGTACGCTTACGAGCAACAATAAAGTATTGGCTTCCGGCGAAGGATGCACAACCACCTAAGCTGTTCTCCAACCACGTCCACATCGCTTGATACTTACTCATCGGAAACAGCGCGTAGGTGTCACAATGAATTACTTCATAGTTAAGTACACCTAACCAGTCTTTAATTCGACTTGGCGTGTACATACGCCCACTCCAAGGCAAGCTGTTCTTTCGCCAAGGCATCAAACTGGCAAGCCCAGTGACACTGATTGGGTTGAAGCCCGTGATAATGATATAGCCATCGTCCATCATCACTCGATCGACTTCTCTCAATAAGCGATGCGGGTCATTGCTATAATCTAGCTGATGACTCAGTACTACAACATCAAAGCTTTTCTCCAAAAAGGGTAAATTATAGCCATCCGCTATCACATTATGTAATGGGTTCTGGATATCTAGGTTTACTTGATGTTGAATGTTGCATGTGCAGCTAGAAATCTCACTACTGAGGCCACCGAGCTTGAGCATATGGTAACCAAATAGCTTTGGGCACCACTCATCGAGTCGAGTTTGAATAGATTCTCTCAACCAGTCCCCATTGTGCAATTGCGCCCAAGTGTAAGGACGTTCAAACTTCTTTCTGCTACGTGCTGGCTTCATCAATAATCTGTCTCACTTATTCTGTCGCACTAATAGTGACTGGAGAACCAATAATGTTACATATCAAAAGCATACCTGCATTTAACGACAATTACATCTGGCTGATTCAAAATAGCGATCGCCGTTGTGCTGTCGTCGACCCTGGTGATGCGGCTCCAGTATTAGAGTACTTGGCACACCATGAGCTAACTTTAGATGCAATCTTGATTACACACCACCACCACGATCACATTGGTGGTGTTCCAGAACTCGTTAGACAATTTCCCGGCGTGGATGTTGTCGGTCCAAGGAATGAACCTATCCCTACCTTAACTCATCCGGTCGATGATGGTGATCAATTAGAACTGTTTGGCGAAGTATTCCTCGTCCTAGGGCTCAGTGGCCATACTGCGGGTCATATTGGTTATGTGGGCGATGCCAAACTGTTTTGTGGTGATGTGTTGTTCTCTGCGGGCTGTGGCCGAATCATGGAAGGCACACCACAACAGATGTTCGATGCACTGAATAAGATCACGGCTCTGCCTCAAGAAACCGAAGTTTATTGTGCACATGAGTACACTGCAGCCAATATCGCTTTCGCATTAGCCGTAGAGCCTGATAACCAACATTTGCAGCAATATCGCGACCAAGTGAACCGACTTCGCGCTCAAAATAAGTCGACCATCCCCACAAATTTGAGACAAGAGAAGTTTGTGAACCCCTTCCTGCGCTATACCGAGCCAAGTGTAGTGAAATCAGTGTCTAATCGCACCGAGCAGACCGATCCTTTATCGGTATTCACCGCTTTACGTGCGTGGAAGAACGAATTTTAACAAATACAGACTTGTCACTCATAGGGGGTGGCAAGTATTATCATCGGCCGTTAATTAAAAAGGCTGTAACATGCGAGTTAAGTACAGCTGGGCTTTGGTATTACTACTTTCTGGTTGCCAATTAACTCAGTCAGAGAATCCAGACCAAGCTTCCGAGCAAACCAACACATCTCCTACTAAAGAAGTTTCTCAAGCGAACGTTTCATCAGAAGCAACAGCCAAAGAAGATCAAAAAGTTGAAGCACCTGTCGTTACTCCACAAACACAAGAAGATGTTTGGAAACGCATTGCGATGCAACTTGAAATGGAAGTGCCAGACCAAAAGAAGGTCGACTACTACCGAACTTGGTATCTCAAGCACCCGAGTCATCTAAAAACAGTATCAAAGCGTGCTGAACCTTTCTTGTATCTGATCACGACTAAGATTGAAGAAAAAGGCTTACCACTAGAATTGGCACTACTACCCGTTGTAGAAAGCTCTTTCGATGCGTTTGCCTACTCTCATGGCAGTGCTGCTGGTCTATGGCAATTCATTTCAGGCACTGGCAAAGACTACGGGCTTGAACAGAACTTTTGGTATGACGGCCGCCGCGATGTTGCCGCCTCTACCGACGCCGCATTGGACTTCCTCTCAGATCTTAACCGACGTTTCGATGGCGACTGGAATCATGCGATTGCTGCCTATAACAGTGGTGGTGGTCGAGTAAACAGCGCAATCCGCAAGAACAAGAAGCTTGGCAAGCCAATCGACTTTTTCTCTTTGGACTTACCAAAAGAGACCAGCAGCTATGTACCTAAACTGCTTGCTCTAGCAGATGTCATTGCCAACCAAGAAAAGTATGGCATCGATATTCCGGCGATCCCGAATAAGCCAGTGCTGACTCTGGTTAACCCTGAAGAACAGCTTGATTTAGCCATTGCTGCGAACTACGCAGGCATTCCTGTCAAAGAACTTCAAGGTTACAACCCGGCTTACAACCAATGGGCAACGGCACCAGAGAAACACCAACAACTATTACTTCCTTTAGATTCAGTTGAGAAATTCAACAAAGAAGTCGCTGCCAATAAAGGCAAAGGCATGAAGTTGGTGCGTTACAAGGTTCAATCTGGTGACAGCATTAGCGTACTGGCAAGCAAATATAACACCACCAGCAAAGTGATCCGCTCTGCAAACGGTTTGAGCAACAACAATATTCGTATTGGCCAGCACTTACTTATCCCAACATCCACCAAAGACGACAAGACATACGCCCTAAGCGCCTCAAACCGCCTAGCAAGCACACAGTCGAAGAGTCGTGGTCAATATAAGCTCAGCCATACTGTAAGAAGTGGTGACAGCCTATGGACGATTGCACGCGCAAATAAGGTCTCTCATCAATCACTGGCTAAGTGGAATGGCATGGGACCACGCGACACGCTTAGAGTTGGTCAAGAACTGGTCATTTGGAAGAACGGCTCAGACGGCGCCATCATCCGTACGATCTTTTATAACGTAAGATCAGGTGACACAGTCAGCGGTATTGCATCAAAGTTCAAAGTAAAAAGTACAGATGTTGTAAAATGGAACACTTTGCAGAACAAAAAATACCTACAGCCAGGACAAAAACTGAAGCTGTATGTTGATGTAACTAAGGTAAGTGTATGAACCCGTCAAGTAACCCACTCGTCATGCTGTTGGATATATTCCGTTCGCCAACAGCTTGTTTCTTAGCGCTTTATCAACGAAGTGCTTGGGGATGGCAACCCTACGTCGTATTAATGCTCAGCCCATTTTTGTTTTGGGGTGCTTATTTTTCGAATGTAGATTTTGCATGGTTAAGTGCAGAGCTCTCGCAGCAACTGGCTCAAACGAACCCTGACCAATTGGCGTTACTTGACAGCAATACCTTACTCGCAAGTGAAATCATCAGCGACGTATTTGGCCGAACATTAACCATCGTTCTATTGGCATTCTGGTTTAACCTAGCAACCAAGCCAAGCCAACATCAGCACAGCTTTTGGCGATGGTTTGCAGCGGCATCGGTTGTTATATTCCCAGCTGTTTTAGGTGATGTAGCAAGCTACGCAAGCCTGATACTCAAGCATGGACATGTGATGAACTACGCTGCCGACTTGAACAGCTTAAATGGCTTGATCAAGTTACCGCTAACTAATGATTGGTCACAGTTTGCTAGCTCATTACCACTGCTTCTGCCATGGTACATCGTGCTAGGTTATGCTGCGGTATTAACGTGGACTGAGTTTGAACGCGGGCAAGCGCTTGTGATTTCAGGCTTACCATGGGTTGGCTACTACCTAATCTGGGCGCTCTACATTTTAATCTTTTAAGTAGAAGAGATAAGGCTAGCGAAGACTCTCTAGCCTATTGTTCCGTTAGATTTCCCAAGGTAACCACCGTGCGAATGGTGAAGTTCCAATGACTAATAGCTAATCACTATTTAGCCTTAAAGGTCACTCGCATAGGGTTATGATCAGAAGCGTCCGTAATGGGCGCTTTTGCTTTTTCTACCTCTAGCCCTCGATAGAACACATGGTCGAGCACCAGTCCTGTAATGAACTGAGTTCTGTTATCTGGCTCAAAGGCAACTTCCGTCAAACCAACCTTCTCCAACGCATCTTTCAATACAGCAACGCGAGCTTCACTCCAGCTATTAAAGTCCCCAGCAAAAATAACCGGCCCACGATACTTTTGCAGATTGTCAGTTAAGCTCTTGAGCTGAGCCTCGTAATCTTCCGTACCAAAGGTAAAGTTCACAGCGTGGATATTAATCACAGCCAGCTCTTCGCCATTGTTTAGTTGGTAACGCGACCAAAGCGCCGATTTAGGCAGTTGAAGCCAAGGTTCTTCATGAGTATAAGCACACGCTTCAATCGGTAAATGGGTTGCTAGGTTGAGTACCCCAGCACTTTGCTCAAAGGCCTCAAACGCATTAACACGTGTGCTTCCCCACTGTCCGCTCATTACCCATTGGCGAAGTCCTTCTGTCATACTAGCTTCTTGCAGCAAGACTAAATCGCTACCTGCCGACAGCTTATTTAACTCACTCTGCCAATTATTTCGGTTTTGCTTGTAGATATTCCACACCGTAATGTCTAAGCCATCAGACACATCAATCGCTTTCGGTGCAGAGTTTTGGTAGCAACTGTAGATGTCGTTACTGGTACTTTGAGAGGAAATGATCAGGTTGGGTTTATTCGGGATCACGAAGATAAAATGAAAACTAACGACAGCAAGCGTTATCAATAACGTGATAACAATGATGGTTTTCTTAAACATACAGCACCCTACCAGAGATGAAAAAGGAGCGATAAACGCTCCTTTTAGGGTAATAGTTTTTTTATACGGCGTCTTCGTCTTCTTCGCCAGTACGAATACGTACCACACGTTCAACTTCAGTAATGAAGATCTTACCGTCACCAATTTTACCTGTTTGAGCCGTCTCAATGATGGTATCAACACATTGGTCAGCCACTTCGTCGGTCACAACGATTTCTAGTTTCACTTTAGGTAAAAAGTCGACCATGTACTCTGCGCCGCGGTATAGCTCAGTATGACCTTTTTGACGTCCAAAGCCTTTAACTTCAGATACTGTCATACCCGTAATACCCACTTCTGCAAGTGCTTCACGTACATCATCAAGTTTGAATGGCTTGATAATGGCTTCAATCTTTTTCATGTTCATCCCTTAAACTGTGCGAATGGCTCATTATCGGTTAGCTATAGTAAACATTCAATGAAAAAAGCCAGAGCTTTAAAGCTCTGGCTCGAAATTTATCATCTTGTTTAATCAGCGCTTTGAGAAGGTTTTACTTAAGGCTTGCGTAGTAAGCGGCTAGATTCGCGATGTCTTCATCACTCAGCATTGAAGCTTGAGCCTGCATTACAGCGGCCAAACCGCCGGTGCGCTGGCCATTCTTATAGGCCTTAATTGATGAAGCGATGTATTGCTCGTTTTGACCTTTAAGGTTTGGATAGCCAGGGATCACTGCGATACCGTCTGCACCATGACATGCCGCACAGATTGCTGCTTTAGCTTGACCCGCAGCAACATCAGCCGCCAGAGCGTTACCACTCAATAGTCCAAATCCAAGAACTAATCCTAGTGTAATTTTCTTCATTGCATATTCCATTAATTATTTTTATTAAAGTGACGGTGAATTGTGACATAAACTTTTTCTACTTGCTCCAAAGCGCTTCACAATCTTGACCTTCGTAGTTTTTATCTACGAATAAGCCTAAAACAGCGATCACTCGATCGCCATCCATTAATATCGGCGTTCTGCGTCTTAACCAACTGGGTACTTGGTACTCTTGAAACAACTTCTTAAGCTTCCTGCTATGACCGCGCCCAACAGGGTGTGCTGACAATCCCTCAGGGTTAAATATCACTCGCAGTGTTCCTCTCGTTGTGTTGAGACTAAAATGTTGCGCATCACAGTGGTTAGATACACCATCACTCGCCGCTGAAGTTAAGTGTAGTTCCCCTAAACCGTCAGGCAAAACTAAGCTCTCTTCCATCGAGATATCACTTTGCCAGTTCGACAAGTCTTTGGTCTCTTTTACGACATAGAGCTGATGATTAAAACGTCTAACCTCAACCTCATTCAACACCAGCTTAGGGTTGGCGTCTGCCTGAGCACATGCCACCTCATCCCATATAAGTTTGAGCTGCTTTTGGCTCGGCATCGGTTGATTACAGCGGCTCAGCCACATTCTTAATAAGCGTGCACGCAGTAAATCAGAGTACTGAGATAATACCTCAATACTTAAGCTGTGCTTCTCAGTCAAAGCTTGTTGTAAGTGAGATTCTAACAACTCATCCAACAGTAACTCCTGCTCTGCACATAGCTGAGCACTACGACTGACCGATTCTCGAAAACTAGGCCAACGCTCGGTCAGTGTCGGAGTGACTTGATGACGAATAAAATTACGGTCAAAGCGAACGTCTTGATTACTCTCATCTTCTATCCAAGTTAAAGCCATATCGCGCGCCGCCCCTTCAATATCCGTTCTCGTCACCGACAGCAGTGGGCGAACGATATGAGCACCTGAAAATGGCATCACTTTCGCCATTGAAGAGAGCCCTTTCGGACCACTGCCACGCTTAAGAGCTAACAAGAAGGTCTCGACTTGGTCATCGATGTGCTGGCCTGTCACTAACACATCACCTTGTCTAATATGCTTTTTAAGGGCTTGGTATCGCGCGTCTCGAGCCAGCTTTTCAACGCTTTCTCCACGGCTAATATCTAGCGAGACTCGTTCAATGAACAAGGGTACCGACAAAGCATCACACCATGTTTTGCACTGCTCTGCCCAATAATCAGCATTGTTGCTTAAGCCGTGGTGAACATGTACCGCACAGCAATCGATGTGATGGGACTTAGCGAATTGGGCAGCCAACTCCAACAACACTCGTGAATCGACACCACCACTGAAAGCGACGATCAACCGACAAGGCTTAAGCGCGCTTTGATCAAGTACAGATGTGAAGGTATCAATTAAGTGTGTCATGAGGCTAATAAACCAAGAGATCGTGTGTTAAGGGATAATGTTTTAATAATAAAAAAGGGTTGGCACTGAGTCCAACCCTTTCATCATTTGTTCGTATAGCTAGCCTTATCGCTAAGGCAAGTTATCAGCAGTAGCCGTAGCTCATTAGACGCTGGTAACGACGCTCAAGCAGCGTTTCGTTATCAAACTGCTCTAGCTCTTCTAGCTGTTTAACTAACATGTCTTTCATGTTTTGAGCGGTTTGTGCAGGGTCGCGGTGCGCGCCACCTAGAGGCTCAGGAATGATTTCGTCGATAAGCTCAAGCTCTTTAAGACGAGGAGCAATCAGGCCCATCGCTTCAGCTGCTTGTGGTGCTTTATCTGAATCGCGCCATAAGATTGAAGCACAACCTTCTGGAGAGATTACTGAGTACGTAGAGTACTGAAGCATGTTCACGTAGTCACCAACACCAATCGCCAGTGCACCACCAGAACCGCCTTCACCCACAACGTTACAGATAACAGGAACTGAAAGGCCAGCCATCACTTTTAGGTTTTTAGCGATAGCTTCAGATTGACCACGCTCTTCAGCACCAACACCTGGGTATGCGCCCGCTGTGTCGATGAAAGTAATAATAGGCATGTTGAAACGCTCAGCAGTTTCCATTAGACGTAGCGCCTTACGGTAACCTTCTGGCTTTGGCATACCAAAGTTACGGATCACTTTCTCTTTAGTCTCACGACCTTTCTGGTGACCAATAACCATAACAGGACGGCCATTTAGACGAGCCATACCACCCACAATAGCTTTGTCGTCAGCGTAAGCGCGATCGCCCGCCATCTCTTCAAACTCTGTGAATGCATGCTCCAGGTAATCTTTGGTGTAAGGACGTTGAGGGTGACGAGCAAGTTGAGCTACCTGCCATGCACCTAAGTCACTAAAGATTTTCTGTTTAAGCTCTAAGCTTTTTTTCTCTAGTTGTTCGATTTCTTTGTCTAGATCTACCGCTGTGTCACCACCGTGACGCGAAACGTCACGTAGCGCTTCGATTTTTGCTTCAAGTTCAGCGATAGGCTTTTCAAATTCTAGAAAGTTCAGGCTCATCTATGAATCCTTGTTGATTCAGCTCCGCATTCGCGAAGCTAAATTTTAGTTAAATTCGAGTTCTACTTGGCTATTTCCAAGCAGCTGTTTTAATTCGTCTAGTAATGTATCACTTGGCGTCACGCGCCATTCTGTGCCCAATGTTAACCGCGCTCTAGCGTCGGCACGCTGGTAGTATACATTGACTGGGACCGTTCCGGCTCTATAAGGTTCTAAGATTTGACTAAAGCGTTCAAAAAATTGACCGTTAATTTGGGATTGGTCGATAGATATCGACACCCCACGAGCATATTTCTCACGGGCGCTTCCTAAGTCCATGACCTCGCGCGCGGACATTTTAAGCCCGCCATTGAAATCATCAAAGCTGACCTGTCCGGAAACGACCACAATTTTGTCTTTTTCGAGCAATTCTGCGTAGCGATCGAGCGCATCCGAGAACAACATCACTTCCATTCGCCCCGAACGGTCATCAAGTGTCATCAAACCAATTCGCGTGCCGCGCTTCGTCGTCATCACTCTCGCAGCAATCACCAAGCCTGCAATTGTTAGTGATTGGTCACGACGCGTTGGCGTGGCATCTTTCAAACGACAGCTGGTGTATTTCGCTAACTCTTTGATGTAAGCGTTAACCGGGTGACCCGTTAAATACAAACCAAGCGTTTCACGTTCACCTTCAAGCCAAACCTTCTCAGGCCATTTAGGCACTTGGGTATACTTGTGTTCAACCTCTTCCGGAGCGTCGGTCAACACGCCAAACATATCAGATTGACCAAAAGACTCGGCATGATGATGTTGACTCGCCGCCTTCACCGCATCTTTCAAAGATGCCATCATTGCCGCTCGGTGAGGACCTAATCTATCTAAGGCTCCGGATAGAATCAACTTTTCGATAACACGTTTGTTGACCTTCTTCAGATCAAGGCGTGCACAGAAGTCGAATAAGTCTTTAAAGTAACCGCCTTTATTTCGCGCTTCAATGATCGCTTCAATAGGGCCTTCACCGACCCCTTTGATCGCACCGATGCCATAAACAATCGCGCCATCTTCATCCACATTGAAACGGTATAAACCTGAGTTGATATCTGGTGGTAAAAGCTTGAGCTTCATACGGAAACATTCATCAACAAGGCCGATAACCTTCTCGGTGTTATCCATATCCGCTGTCATTACCGCAGCCATAAATTCCGCTGGGTAGTGCGTTTTCAGCCATAGCGTTTGATAAGAAACCAGTGCGTATGCGGCCGAGTGAGATTTGTTAAAGCCGTAGCCCGCAAATTTCTCTACCAAGTCAAAGATCTTCATGGCCAGCTCGCCATCAACACCATTGGCTTCAGCACCCTCTTTAAAGGTACCACGCTGCTTTGCCATTTCTTCTGGCTTTTTCTTACCCATCGCACGACGCAACATATCCGCTCCACCAAGCGTATAGCCAGCAAGGATCTGTGCGATTTGCATTACCTGCTCTTGATACAGGATGATGCCGTACGTAGGTTCTAGCGTCTCTTTCAGCGATTCGTGTTGCCACGTTTCATCTGGGTATGAAACCGCTTCTCGGCCGTGCTTACGGTCGATAAAGTTATCTACCATGCCTGATTGCAGAGGACCCGGACGGAACAAGGCTACCAATGCGATAATATCTTCAAAACAGTCCGGTTGTAGACGTTTGATCAGGTCTTTCATACCACGCGATTCCAGCTGGAATACCGCGGTGGTTTCAGAATTTTGTAATAGGTTAAATGACGCTTGGTCATCAAGAGGAATCGACTCGATACGAACCGGCTCTTTGCCTTCTTTCTTCAGGCGAGGGTTTACAAGGCCTAACGCCCAATCGATGATGGTCA
Source organism: Vibrio sp. 10N.222.52.C12 (assembly GCF_041474215.1). Classification (NCBI taxonomy): domain Bacteria; kingdom Pseudomonadati; phylum Pseudomonadota; class Gammaproteobacteria; order Vibrionales; family Vibrionaceae; genus Vibrio; species Vibrio sp. 10N.222.52.C12. Next base: position 107,863 of record NZ_JBFRTR010000010.1, on the reverse strand, counting down.
GAGTACGTAGACCCAAGAAGTCGAACTTAACCAAACCGGCGGTTTCAACGTCATTCTTATCGAATTGCGTTACTGGGAAGTTACCTTCTGCATCGGCATAGATTGGCGCAAAATCGGTGATCGTGGTGGGTGAGATAACAACACCACCTGCGTGCTTACCGGCATTTCGCGTACAACCTTCAAGGATGCGACACTTATCAATCAGCTCACGAACTTCTTCATCGCCATCGTAAAGCTCTGGCAATGCAGGTTCAGCAAGGAATGCTTTCTCTAGCGTCATACCCGGGTCTGGCGGTACAAGCTTTGAAATTCGATCGACGAAACCAAACGGGTGGCCCAATACACGGCCTACATCGCGGATTACCGCTTTTGCCGCCATGGTACCAAAGGTGATGATCTGAGAAACGGCATCACGACCGTACATTTCAGCCACGTGATCAATAACTTGGTCACGCTTATCCATACAGAAGTCGATATCGAAATCGGGCATGGATACACGTTCTGGGTTCAAGAAACGTTCGAAAAGTAGATCGTATTCAAGTGGATCGAGATCGGTGATATCCAAGGCGTAAGCGACTAGAGAGCCGGCACCAGAACCACGGCCAGGACCTACTGGCACATCGTTGTCTTTTGACCACTGGATGAACTCCATTACGATCAAGAAGTAACCTGGGAAACCCATGTTGTTAACAACTTCGAGCTCAATCTTGAGTCGCTCATCGTATTCCGGTCTGCGCTCAGCACGCACTTTTTCATCTGGGAATAGGAACGCTAGACGTCGCTCAAGGCCTTCTTCAGATTTCTTGATCAAGAAGTCTTCAATCGCCAAACCTTCCGTTGGGAAGTTAGGCAGGAAGTACTCGCCCAGACGAACCGTTACATTACAACGCTTAGCAATCTCAACACTGTTCTCAAGTGCTTCAGGAATGTCTGAGAACAGCTCACACATCTCTTCTTCACTACGTAGATATTGCTGCGCGCTGTAGTTCTTAGGGCGACGAGGATCGACCATAGTGAAACCATCATGGATCGCCACGCGGATTTCGTGAGCATCAAACAGGTCTTCAGTTAGAAAAACCACTTCGTTGGTTGCGACAACAGGCAGGTCTTCCTGTTCAGCAAGCTCTAACGCAAAGTGTAAGTATGACTCTTCATCTGGTCGTCCGGTACGAATCAGTTCCAAGTAAAAACGATCGGCGAAGTACGTTTTGTAAAACTCGACGCTGCTTGCAACCAAGTCACGGTTACCTTTCAGCAACGCCTTACCAATCTCACCTTCTTTGGCGCCCGATAGAATGATCAGGCCTTCTGCATTCTCAATTAGCCACTCTTTATCAATAACAGGCTGATGTTGAACATGACCACGAAGGTAAGCTTTTGAGATGAGTAACGTTAGGTTGTTATAACCTTTATTGTTCGTTGCGATAACGGTGAGCTTGGTCAACTCGTCACCGAATTCTGGAGACTGCATCAAGAAGTCAGCACCAATAATAGGTTTAACCCCACACCCATGGGCAGTACCGTAAAACTTCACTAAACCACACAGGTTGGTAAAGTCGGTCAATGCTAGAGCAGGCATACCCATTTCAGCGACTTTTTTAACTAATGGTGGCACCTTGGATAGGCCATCCACCATCGAAAAGTCACTGTGTACGCGTAGGTGAACAAATTTTGGATCTGACATTATTTTTCCTGAGTTCTAGGTTTGAGCCTAGGATTACAACTGTGTGTATTCTATTTTTTTCTAATACAAGTTAGCAACTTTATTCGATGCTAAGCTCTAGTTAACGTAAAGCTCTAATCTATACCAAGAATACGTTTTACTGGCTTAAAGCTCTTGCGGTAATGCTCGGTTACACCATGTTTTTCAATCGCTTCGAAATGCGCTTTGGTCGGGTAACCTTTATGCTTAGCAAAACCAAACTCTGGATGAAGTTTATCAAGATCTTCCATCTCTTGGTCACGAACGACTTTTGCGATAATAGACGCCGCACTGATTTCAGCCACTCGCAAGTCCCCCTTCACAATCGCAAGACCATCCATCGGCAGTTCTGGGACTCGGTTTCCATCTATCAACGCCATATCAGGTTGAACGCTCAACCCCGCGATAGCTCGCTGCATAGCAACCATCGTCGCTTGCAGAATATTCAACTCATCAATTTCTTGTGGAGAACAACGACCGACAGACCACGCCAAAGCTTTCTCTTTGATTTCAGGAAGTAACGCAAGACGCTTTTTCTCAGACAATTTCTTTGAGTCGTTCAAGCCTTCGATTGGGTTGTTTGGATCAAGGATAACCGCAGCGGTCACCACGTCGCCAACCAAAGGGCCACGCCCTACTTCATCCACGCCAGCAAACAGCTGGTAACCTTGCGGGTATTCAAATGGAGGAAGCTCTTTTTTTTCTTTTACTGCCATAACTAATCTCTTAATGTTCTGTAAATAAGCGCTTTATGCTTCAACAAAAGGTCGGTCAATCAATTTCAATACTGCGTTAGCGGCTTGTTTGTCTGCGTCTTTGCGGATCCAGTGATGCATCTCGGTAAAGCGTTTGATCAAGGCACTGTTATCGGCTGATAGCATTTTATCGACAGACGGGAACAAAAAGTCTGGGTGGCACTCTTCAAGAATATGCTCTTTCACAATCTCTTCACCAGCCAAAATATTCGGCAGTGACACAAACTCAGTGATCGCCAACTTCTTAACAATGTAACCCGTCAGCTTATTTACTTTGTAACCAACCACCATAGGGCGTTTAAGCAACATACATTCAAGAGCCACGGTACCTGAAGCCAAGAGCACAGAATCAGCGGCGGTAATCACGTTGGTTGCCGTATCTTCGACTAACGTGAATTCAAGCTCAGGTGCGGTCGATTGCCAGATTTCAGTAAACTGCTTTTTACGCTGCTCGTTAACGAGCGCAACAACAAAATTGATATCCGGATACTTCTGCTTGATACGTTGGCAAGTTTCGATAAATGGCTGAGCAATCAAACCCATCTCACCACCACGACTACCCGGTAATACGGCTAACCACTGCTTGTCTTGATCAAGACCTAACAGCTCTCGAGCATCTTGTTTACTAGGCTCTAAAGGAATCGCGTCTGCCAACGTGTGACCAACAAACTCACAGGCAACGTTATATTTATCGTAGAACGCTTTTTCGAACGGCAAGAAAGCCAAGACTAAGTCGGTTGCTTTGTCGATTTTAAAGATACGCTTTGGACGCCAAGCCCACACTGAAGGGCTCACGTAATGCACCGTTTTGATACCAGCGTTCTTAAGGTCTAACTCAAGCCTTAGGTTGAAATCGGGCGCGTCGATACCGACAAAGACATCGGGTGGATTTTGAGTGAAATACTTAACCAGCTCTGCTTTTACTTTTAACAAGCGAGGTAAACGGCCAAGCACTTCAACTAAGCCCATAACGGCCAGCTCTTCCATCTCGAAAAGAGACTCACAACCTAGGGCTTTCATTTTCGGCCCGCCAATGCCAACGAACTCTGCATTCGGGTATTGTGATTTGATCGCTTTGATAAAGCCTTCACCAAGCGTATCGCCAGACAGTTCGCCGACAACAATGCCTACGCGCAATGGTTCATTCGAAACGAAGTCCGAGCTATTGGTTGCTGCTTCTTGCTGTGCCATAGTTTTTCAATTCCCTTGTTGCCTAAAACAAAAAAGACCGCCTAACGAGTAGCGATCTTTTTGTTATACCATTCTGATGAAGTAGTTATTGCCATACTCACATTGATTGGTACATAACCATATCGAGTATTAACGAATAATACCGCGCTCAGAGTTCTCTAGCATTTCAAGCATAGGCGCTACCGAAGTAAACTCTTTTGCCATTTCAACTAAAGCCACTTTCGCTTCTTCAAGTGTTTTACCTGAACGGTATAACTCTTTGTACGCCTTCTGTAGTGCACGAATTTCAGGTTTTTCAAATCCGTTACGCTTCAAACCTACTAGATTAAGACCGAATGGAGCCGCGTGGTTACCCTGTGCAAGCACGTACGGCAGTACATCTTGAACAACTGCAGAACAACCACCAATGTATGCGTAAGCACCAATTGAGCAGAATGGGTGAATCGCAGAAAGTGCCATAACACCAGCGTAGTCGCCAACCGTTACATGACCGCCAAGAATAGCGTTGTTACCAATGTGAGTGTGGTTACCAACAATAACATCGTGCGCTACGTGAGCATTAACACAAAGTAAGTTGTCATCACCAATCACTGTGGTTGCTTTGTCTTGAACCGTACCACGATGGATTTGAACCGCTTCACGAATTACGTTGCGATCACCGATTACAACTGTTGTGTCTTCGCCGCCGTATTTCTTATCTTGGTTTTCTTCACCGATAACAGCGTGTGGGAAGATACGATTTTCTTTACCAATGGTTGTGTGACCTTTGATCACAACGTGCGACATCACTTCAGTGTCGTCACCAATTGTCACATTACCAGCAATGTAAGTGAAAGGCCCAACCGTCACGTTAGCACCGATAGTTACATCACCTTCGATTACTGCTGCCGGGTGAATTTTCGCTGTTTCATGAATCATATTAAAACTCTCTACGAGCACATTTAAGTTCAGCTGAACATACAACTACGCCGTCAACCTTAGCAACACCATTAAACGATGCGATGCCACGACGTTCTTTTAAGAATTCAACTTCGATAACCAGTTGGTCACCTGGTACTACTGGCTTACGGAATTTAGCTTTATCTACGCTAGCAAAGTAGTACAACTCGTTGCCAGAAGGCGCACCGAAAGATTTGAATGCTAGAAGGCCTGTTGCTTGTGCCATTGCTTCTAAGATCAACACGCCTGGGAATACAGGAAGCTGAGGGAAGTGGCCTGTGAACTGAGGTTCGTTAACAGAAACATTCTTAATTGCGGTCAGTGTTTTTTCTTTTTCAAAGCTAGTCACACGATCAACCATTAAGAATGGGTAGCGATGAGGTAGTAGTTCCTGAATTTCAGTAATGTTCATCGTTGTCTGTTCAGTAGTCAAAGTCGTATTCCTATGTATATTCTTTATTTAATTAGAAGGATTATAAACGAAAAAGACTCGCTGTACGCGAGCCTTTTATTAGAAATGCTGGAATTATGATTCCGCGCTCTTCTCAATAAGTTTTTCAACGGTTTTCAAACGCTTGTTCATTTCATCAATACGATGAACTCGCGTCGCTGTTTTACGCCAGTCTTTATTTGGCTGTAAAGGAATACCCGAAGAGTACATGCCTTTCTCAGTGATGCTGCGCATTACCATCCCCATACCGGTGATTGTAACGCCGTCAACGATTTCAATGTGACCATTAATCACACAACCACCACCAATAATACAGTACTTACCTATCGTCGTGCTGCCTGCAATGATAGTACCACCAGCAAGAGCTGAACCATATCCGATGTGAACATTGTGAGCAATCTGGAGTTGGTTATCTAGGATAACGTTGTCTTCGATGATTGTGTCATCTAATGCGCCGCGGTCGATGGTAGTACACGCGCCAATTTCTACGCGGTTACCAATGCGAACAGAGCCGACTTGCGGGATCTTAACCCATTCGCCTTTCTCGTTCGCATAACCAAAGCCATCAGAGCCAATAACAGTACTTGATTGGATCAGACATGCTTCACCAATCACAACTTCATGGTAAACACTTACGTTAGCCCACAGCTTAGTGCCTGCGCCAATTTTTGCATTTTTACCAATAAAGCAACCAGCACCGATGATCACATCATCACTAAGTACTACACCAGACTCAATCACAGCGTTCGCACCAATAGACACATTTTGTCCAATAGTTGCATCGCTAGAGATTGAAGCAGAATCAGCAATAGCCGCTGCGGGAGCAGGAGTAGTATCAAGCGCTTGAGCAACCTTAGCAAAAGCAACGTAAGGGTCACTAACCACAATAACGTTGGTCTTACACAATTCGCGCTCACTCTCTTTAACCATAATAGCGGACGCTTTACAGTCACCTAGGTGCTTGCTGTACTTCACGTTAGAAAGGAACGTAATGTTACCTTCTTGCGCTTTATCCATAGGAGCGACTGCTGAGACGGTAATCGTACCGTCTCCGTGTAGCTCTCCCCCAGTAATCGTTGCCAATTCGGCTAAAGTCAGGTTCTTCATAAAACTTATTTCAGTGATTTAATTACTTGCTCAGAGATGTTGTATTCAGGCTTACCGTATTGTAGAGCTTGAATATCAACGATCATGTCGTAGCCTTCTTTCTCTGCAACTTTAGTTACAGCATCTTGAATCACTTTGAACAGCTTCTGCTTCTCTTGTGCTTCACGACGTTGACTTGCTTTTTCTAGTGCTTGAGCTTTGATTTTGTACTTACTGTCTAGTTGGCCTACTTCAATACGAAGCTTCTCAACTTCGTCAGGGCCAAGTAGTTCGCCATCACGCTTAAGCTTTTCAATCTTAGTCTTTGCTTCAGCTTGAATGCTCTGTAACTCAGCCGCTTTATCTTTGAACTCTTCCTGCATTTTTTGAAGAACAACTTCACGCTGAGGTAGAGCCTGGAATACTTGTGCAGTGTTTACATAACCCACTTTTTGCGCAGCTTCGGCAGCTGTTGCAAAGAAAGAAGAGCTAAGAACTACAAGGCCTAAACCTGCTGCTTTAATCATATTTTTCAAAATATTGTCCTTTAAATATTAGAAAGTTCTACCAATGGTAAATGTGAAGAATTCCTCATCATCACCTTCGTAAATTTTAACTGGTTTCGCTAAAGAGAAAACCAGTGGGCCCATCGGTGACATCCATTGCAGGGCAGCACCATAAGATGAACGGTAATTTGTTGGATCAGAGTAATCGTAGTAGTACTGACTGCCACTGTTAGGTGCGCCACGGTCTACGAACTCTGTATCCCATACACTTGCCATGTCGAAGAAGACACTGGTTCGAATCTGGCTGCGCGCTTCATCAGAAGCAAACGGCGTTGGGACAATTAACTCTAAACTGGCCAAAGCAACCGCGTTACCACCAACTGAATCATCGGTTGCAGAGCTGTATGTAGGGTTATTTCCTGTACTGCTTCCGTAAACGGCTTTCGGACCTGCTGAGTTAGAACCAAAACCACGTAGGGTTGTAAAGCCACCCGCATAGTAGTTCTCATAGAACGGGAACAAGTTATCGTTACCATCCGTTTGACCATAACCATTACCATAGCCTAATCGGCCACGCATCAATAGTGTGAACTCATGCTTTTTGGTCAGCGGGATGTAATGTTTTACATCGTACTGTGCTTTGAAGTACTTAGCATCAGAGCCTGGTACTGTCATTTTAGCGAAAGCACGTTGGTGGTTACCCTCAGTTGGGAAGAAACCACGGTTCAAGTTGTTACGCGTCCAAGAGATATTGATATCGAAGTCATCAGTTAAGATGTGCTCATCACCGTATTGGTCGATACTTCTCGCAAACTGTTCAACCTGGATATAAGTCGGTACGTTACCGATCTTGTTGTGCGTATAGCCAACACCGAACTCAATGCGGTTCAGCTCATCCATAGGGAAACCCCAGGTTAAGCTCGTACCATAACTTTGGTTGGTATAGTCGACGATGCCCGCTTCAGAGGCTTCAAATTCGTTGTAGAAGATCTTACCGCCTAAGCTCACACCATCCAGGTTCCAGTATGGGTCACGGTAGTCTAAGCTCACGTTTTTTTGGTAATCGTTCATCATGGCACTTACGCCAACACGGTTACCAGAGCCCGCAAAGTTGTCTTGTTGCAGGCCAACTTGGAAACTCACACCAGATTCAGTACCGTAGCCGACACCAAAGTTGATACTGCCTGAGTTCGCTTCCTTAACGTTGTAAACCAAATCAACTTGGTCTTCACTGCCAGGAACACGCACTGTTTGTACATCAACCGTTTCAAAGAAACCTAAACGGTTAAGACGGCTCTTACCGGTATCAATGGACTTAGAGTTAAGCCAGCTGCCTTCCATTTGACGCATTTCACGACGCAGTACTTCGTCTTTCGTTGAGTTGTTACCCGTGAATCGAATATCACGAACATAGATACGGCTGCCCGCTTCTACATTGATAACCAACGACACTTCTTTGGTCTCATCGTCAAATTCAGGAATCGTGCGAACTTGTGGGTACGCGTAGCCAGATTCACCAAGAATTCGTTTTACGTTCTCTTCCAAAGACGTTACCGAAGAACCGTTGTACGTATCGCCGTCTTCGAATGGCACTAACGCTTCGAAGTCAGCCTCACGACCGATTAATTCACCACGGAAAGAGACATCTTTAACGGTGTAGGCTTCGCCTTCATCGAGGCCAAGCGTGATGTAAACACCTTTTTTGTCTGGAGAGATCGCCACCTGCGTAGAGTCAACCTTAAACTTAAGGTAACCACGGTCAAGGTAGTAAGATTTCAGCGCTTCGATATCACCGGCTAATACTTGCTTTTGGTATTTTTCATCCGCAAGGAAATTCCACCATGCAACATCAACATTCAGATTGAAACGACTAAGCAGTTCAGAGTCAGAGAAGACTTCATTACCGATAAAGTTGATTTGCTGAATCTTAGCGGATACGCCCTCAGTAAACACAAACTTAAGGTCAGAACGGTTACGTGGCAGAGGTGTCACAACCGCTTTTACTGTCGCGTTGTACTTACCAACACTGTAGTAAAAATCTTCAAGGCCTTTTTCAATGTTACTCAGCGTAGTACGGTCAAGGGCTTCACCTTCACGAACACCAGACGCATCTAGGTTCTGCTGAAGCTGTTCTTCTTTAATCGCTTTATTACCAGAGAATGAGATGCTTGCGATGGTCGGTCGTTCTTGAACTTGAACAATCAATACACCTTCATCACGAAGTACTTTAACGTCCTCAAAGTTGCCCGAAGCATACAATGCACGAATGATCTCAGACACATCGCTTTCATCCACTTCATCGCCAATACGTACTGGCATTTTCAGTAGAGCTGCACCAAGTGCAACACGCTGTAAACCTTCGATCTTGATATCTTGAACTACAAAGTTTTGTGCTCCGTTCGCAGCCACACTAGTGGCCAATAGACTTGCGAACAGAATTTGCTTAATCGCCATACTTATTCTAATTATTCCTTGCTACTACCAATGCCTGTGAGAAACCATTCACAGACGAGTAAAATCGTTAAATATTGCCAGAGCCATCAATGAGAAGAGGATTGCCCCTCCCACTCTGTATCCCATTTCCTGAACTTTCTCAGGTACCGGTTTACGAGTAACGGCCTCAATAGCGAAAAACAGCAAATGTCCGCCATCAAGCATAGGCAGCGGAACCAAATTAATAATCCCTAAGTTAACACTAATCAGAGCCAAAAAGCCCAAGAAGTAAACCAGACCATAATCGGCGGTTGTACCTGCACCTTTAGCGATTGAAATAGGGCCACTCAAGTTGTTTAAGCCAACATCACCAACGATGAGCTTCTTAAGCATTGTCAGTGTCAATCCAATGATTTGACCTGTTTTATCAAATGCTTTTCCTACAGACTCAATTACACCAAATTGTAACTCAAAGCGATAATCTTCTGGCCATTCTGCGACTTCCGGAGCAATACCTGCATAGCCGATTGTCGAACCATCAGAAAGCTCTCGACTTTTTGGTGTCATAACCAATGACTGCTCGGCACCATTTCGCAATACGACCAAGTCCAATGATGTCATTGGATTAGCACGAATTAACTCAACAACCGACTGCCACTGTTCAATAGGTTGCCCGTTAATCTCAACAATTTTATCGCCAGCTTCAAGACCTGCATCGTATGCAGCGCCATCATCAATGATTTGAGCCAGTACGGTCGATATCTCTGGAGAATACGGTCTAAAGCCCAGCGTTGTCATTGCAGATTCAGTTTCTGGGTTGAACGACCAGTCTGAAATATCCAATGTCATTTGTTGCTCAAAGCCGATGTCGTCTTGAGAAGCAACCGTCACTGTCATGGATTGATCACCAATGTGCGATATCAACCCCATATTGACTGATTCCCAATCTGCGGTTTTGATTCCTGAAATAGATTTAAGTTCCATTCCAGTTTCAATTCCGGCTTGTGCAGCAATAGATTGTGGAGTGACTTCACCAATCACGGGCTTAACCGCGGGTACGCCAATCAAAAATACTAACCAATACGCGAACACCGCAAAGATAAAGTTGAATGCAGGGCCTGCACCCACAATCGCCGTTCGTTTCCAAAGCGGCTTCTTGTCGAAAGCGTATTGCTGTTGATCTTCAGAAAGATCGTCAACACGACCATCGAGCATCTTAACGTAGCCGCCCAGTGGAATCACTGACAAGCTGTATTCAGTACCATCACGGCCCACTTTACTCAAGATTGATTTACCAAAACCAATCGAGAATTTTTCAACTTTCACACCACAACGACGAGCGACCCAGAAGTGTCCAAACTCATGAACAGCAACCAGAATGCCAAGCGCTACGATAAAAGATGCGAAGTTCCACAGAATTCCACTCATGCTAGCTGCTCTTTAATAAATTGAATGGCTATTTGACGAGACATATTATCGAGCTCGAGAAGGCTTTCCAAGCTATCTAAACCCTCAGAGTTATGTTGTTCACATACTTTGCTCATAACGTGTTCGTTAATGACAGCAATATCGGTAAACTTCACCTGATTGTTCAAGAAAGCATCGACCGCGATCTCGTTTGCTGCATTAATGGCTGTTGTCGCATGCTGACCTAAGTAGCACGCTTCAATCGCTAACCTCAAACACGGGTAACGACTGAAATCTGGTTCTAAGAAGGTAAGCTCACCCACTTTAGTAAAGTCTAAAGGCTTAACACCCGCCTCGGTACGATTAGGGTAAGACATCGTCAAAGCGATTGGCGTTGCCATATCTGGTTCGCCCATTTGAGCAAGCACAGAGCCATCCTTGTACTGAACCATCGAGTGAATCACAGACTGCGGGTGAATGATGACCTTTAACTGCTCCTGAGAAGCATTAAATAGCCATTTCGCTTCAATGTACTCTAGCCCTTTATTCATCATAGTCGCAGAATCGACAGAGATCTTAGGCCCCATAGACCAGTTAGGGTGTGCAATTGCGCGTTCAGGAGTCACTGATTCGAGTTCAGCCACATCGGTATAACGGAAAGGACCACCAGAACCAGTCAGAAGAATATGGTTAATGCCGTTTTCTTCAAGGTTACAGCGGCCTAGGTTAGTTTGTACGTTCTGCGGAAGGCATTGGAAAATAGCATTATGCTCGCTATCGACAGGAAGCAGCTCTGCACCGTATTTTTCCACGGCGTCGATAAACAACTGCCCAGACATCACCAAAGCTTCTTTGTTTGCAAGCAAGATACGCTTGCCCGCTTTAACCGCAGACATAGTAGGAAGTAAACCAGCGGCACCAACAATCGCGGCCATTACCGTGTCCACTTCCTCTAGAGAAGCAACCTGACACATGCCTTCAGTGCCTGAAAGTACTTTTACGTTAGGGTAACTCACGGACAACACTTCAGTCAGTTGAGACGCTGCATCAGAGCAAGCCATAGCAACATAGCTTGGTTGCCACTTTTCAACTAACGCCAGCATCTTTTCAACATTCGAGCCTGCAGCCAGTGCAACCACTGAATAGAGATCTGGGTTTTGCTCAACGACTTTTAGTGTACTTGCACCAATTGAGCCGGTAGCGCCAAGGATAGTTAGATTTCGCATCACATATGACCGTAGAAATGTAATAAAGGGCAGAATCACTGCCCTTTTTTATTAGAATGCTAAATAAAGCAGAGCAAAGACAGGGAATGCAGCCGTTAAGCTATCTATTCTATCTAGTATACCACCATGACCAGGAATCAGATTACTGCTGTCTTTCACCCCAGAAACACGCTTAAACATGCTTTCAACAAGGTCACCTAGAACAGAAATAACAACGGTCACAAGGGTAATAACAATCATGTGAAGTGGGCTTGTGAATTGGATGTCAAACAAGTCAGCAAAGATCCAAGCCACGATCACCGCAGTAATAATGCCACCGATAAGACCTTCAATCGTCTTATTAGGGCTTACCGCTGGTGCCATTTTACGCTTACCAAAACTCTTTCCTGAAAAGTATGCGCCGCTATCTGCAGCCCAAACAAGCAAGCAAACAAACATCACCAGTTTAGCACCGTGGTAAGGATCAGTATCGATACCGTTAGCACGCAGGATAACCACACTCCAGAAGAATGGCAGCAGAGTCAGCACACCAAAGGCGTGACGAAGAAGAGAAGAGGCTTTCCATGCAGGCATAGACTTAGGATAAGTCACCGCCATGCCACTCGCGATTACCCACCAAATCGAGCCAATCGTTAGAATGGCGTAGTGAGCAGTAGACAAGTTATTAAGGCTAAATGCATCAAAAGGGATAAAAGCAAAACTTGCAGCACTTACCACAACCGTTGGAATCAACGCTACATAACGTGATTTGCTTTCAACAAACTGAGTCCACTCCCAAAAACCCAATAGCGAGATTACCGCTAGTGAAAGAATAAATGTAGGAAGTGATAACTCGAAAATACCTAGAATAACTAGGGGAGCTAAAATCAACGCCGTAATAATTCGTTGTTTCAAACCAAAAAATCCTTATTAACTGTCCATCAGAGCTTTAACTTGCTCACCGGTGCATCCAAAACGACGCTCACGGTTAACAAACCAAGTCACAGCTTCTACTAAGCTGTCTTCATTAAAGTCTGGCCAGAATTGTTCAGTGAAATACATTTCGGCGTAAGCCAACTGCCAAAGCATAAAATTACTAATGCGGCATTCGCCACTGGTACGGATAAGTAGATCGACTTCAGGAATATCTGCCATTGTCAGGTGCTGTGTAATCATAGCTTCATCAATGTCATCTACATTAATATCACCAGACTTTACCTGTTGAGCAATAGAGGTCATTGCTTGCTGAATATCCCACTTACCGCCGTAGTTAGCTGCAATATTAATAACCATACCCGTATTGGTGCTAGTCAAAGCTTCCGCTTCTTCTATCTTCTTTTGTAGTCGATCATTGAAACGACTTTTATCACCAATAACACGAAGTTGTAGATTATTTTTATGAAGCTTTTTAACTTCACTCGACAGCACTGAAATAAACAGTTCCATCAAGATACCGACTTCTTCTTCAGGACGACGCCAGTTTTCGCTACTAAATGCAAAAAGAGTAACGGCTTTAATGCCAAGTCTGGCTGCAGAAGAGATAGTTTTACGAACGGCTTGAACACCGTTTTTATGGCCAAAGACGCGAGGCTTGCCCTGAGCTTTTGCCCAGCGACCATTACCATCCATAATGATAGCAATGTGTTTAGGAAGAGAGTCTGTGAACGCTTGAGAATTATGCATAAAAGAGTGAATCAAATTCTAATAGTCGAACAGAGTAGCATAAAAAAACGCTGCACCGTGAGTACAGCGTTTTTCCGGAAAGAAAAGAATATGGAAAATTAAACTTCCATCAACTCTTTTTCTTTAACAGCTAGAACTTCGTCTACGTTCTTAACCGCAGCGTCAGTTAGCTTTTGAATTTCGTCTTGTGCTTTACGATCTTCATCTTCAGAGATTTCTTTATCTTTAAGAAGTGCTTTTAGATCGCCATTCGCGTCACGACGGATGTTACGGATAGCAACACGGCCACCTTCAGCTTCGCCACGAACGATTTTAACTAGGTCTTTACGACGCTCTTCCGTTAGCGGTGGAAGTGGAACACGGATAACTGTACCCGCAGACATAGGGTTTAGGCCTAGGTCAGATGTCAGGATTGCTTTTTCAACTAGAGGAGTCAGCGTTTTATCAAACACTGTAATAGCTAGTGTACGTGCATCTTCAGCGATAACGTTAGCTACTTGAGTCAAAGGCGTTGGAGCACCGTAGTACTCAACAGTAAGACCAGAAAGTAGGCTCGGGTGCGCACGGCCTGTACGAATCTTTTGCAGGCTGTTTTTTAGTGCATCAACACTTTTTACCATGCGCTCTTGAGCGTCTTTTTTGATTTCGTTAATCACAATTTCACCTTGATTATGTTCTTTCTTCAAGAAAGCTTTTTATTTGGAGTGATAAGGATAAGCTTGCCAAGGTACAACACCTCAGTAAGCCCGAAAAATTAGTCAGCGTCGCTGATTAATGTACCTTCAGTTTCACCCATAACCACGCGACGTAGTGCGCCTGGTTTATTCATGTTAAATACACGGATTGGCATTTTGTGATCACGTGCTAGCGTAAATGCAGCCAAGTCCATTACTTTAAGTTCTTTATCAAGAACCGTGTTGTAAGACAACGTATCATACAACTCTGCGTCTGGGTTTGCTACAGGGTCAGAAGTAAATACACCATCTACTTTTGTCGCTTTTAGAACTACGTCAGCTTCGATTTCGATACCACGTAGACATGCAGCAGAATCCGTAGTGAAGAATGGGTTACCCGTACCAGCAGAGAAGATCACAACGCGACCTTGACGTAGTTGGCTGATTGCATCTGCCCAGTTGTAGTCGTCACACACACCTTTAAGAGGGATTGCAGACATTACACGTGCGTTTACGTAAGCACGGTGAAGAGCGTCACGCATTGCAAGGCCGTTCATTACCGTTGCAAGCATACCCATGTGGTCACCAACAACGCGGTTCATGCCAGCTTCAGCAAGACCAGCACCACGGAACAAGTTACCGCCACCGATAACAACACCAACTTGAACGCCTAGTTCAACCAATTCTTTTACTTCTTGAGCCATACGATCAAGGATCGTTGGGTCAATACCAAAACCTTCTTCGCCTTGTAGCGCTTCACCGCTAAGTTTTAACAGAATACGTTGATACACTGGTTTAGGGTTCGTAGTCATGGAGTTTACCTTCCAAAGAGTTGATGATTAACAGTCATGGATAAAAACTGAGTAAGTCAGTTTGCATTCATAACCACTAACGTTGCCTTCAAAAATAGTTCACTATTCATAAAAAGACCGCAGCATTTGCCACGGTCTTTTTTCAAACAATACGCTAAGGATTAACCTTTTTGTACCGCTGCAACTTCGTCAGCGAAGCTCATTTCAGCCGCTTTCTCGATGCCTTCACCAACTTCTAGACGTACGAAGTCAGATACTGAAGCGCCTTTCTCTTTCAGGATAGCGCCAACAGTTTGCTTAGGCTCCATGATGAAAGCTTGACCAGTTAGAGAGATTTCGCCCGTGAATTTCTTCATACGGCCAACAACCATTTTCTCTGCGATTTCAGCTGGTTTGCCTTCGTTCATAGCGATTTCAACTTGAACTGCTTTTTCTTTCTCAACTACGTCTGCAGGTACGTCTTCTGGGTTTAGGAACTCAGGACGTGATGCAGCAACGTGCATTGCAACGTGCTTAAGCGTTTCAGCTTCGCCTTCACCAGCAACAACAACACCGATTTTCTCGCCGTGACGGTAAGAAGCTAGTGCAACACCTTCAACGAATTGTACGCGACGGATGTTGATGTTTTCACCGATCTTAGTTACTAGTGCAATACGCGCTTCTTCAAATTTAGCTTGAAGAGCAGCGATTTCTAGACGTTCTGCTAGAGCAACTTCAGCAACTTCGTTAGCGAATGCAAGGAAACCTGCATCTTTAGCTACGAAATCAGTTTGGCAGTTAACTTCAAGAAGAGCAGCTGCGCCGTTTGCTTCTTTGATGATGATTGCGCCTTCAGCAGCAACGTTACCAGCTTTTTTAGCTGCTTTCGCTGCGCCAGATTTACGCATGTTTTCAATTGCTAGCTCGATGTCGCCTTCAGCAGCAACAAGTGCTTTTTTACATTCCATCATGCCCGCAGCTGTGCGTTCACGAAGTTCTTTAACTAGAGCTGCAGTTACAGTTGCCATTCTCTATTCCTCAGTAAATTCTAAAAAAGATAAAAAACAGGGGCCTAATTAATTGGCCCCTGATATTGACTGTATTCAGTCCGTTAAGCCACCGATTATGACCGCTTAATATGAACTAAATATGGCTCAGAGCCGCTATTATTCAGCTTCTACAAAACCGTCTTTTTCAGCAGCTACAGCAGCAACATCTTTGTTACGACCTTCTTTAACCGCGTCTGCAGCAGCGTTTAGGTAAAGCTGTACTGCACGGATTGCATCATCGTTACCTGGGATAACGAAGTCAACGCCGTCTGGGTTAGAGTTAGTATCAACTACAGCGTAAACTGGGATACCTAGGTTGTTTGCTTCTTTAACTGCGATGTGTTCGTGATCAGCATCGATTACGAATAGAGCGTCTGGTAGGCCGCCCATGTTCTTAATACCACCAAGAGATTTCTCTAGCTTCTCCATTTCACGAGTACGCATTAGAGCTTCTTTCTTAGTAAGCTTGTCGAAAGTACCGTCTTGAGCTTGCGCTTCAAGTTCTTTCAGACGCTTGATAGACTGACGAACAGTTTTGTAGTTCGTTAGCATACCGCCTAACCAGCGGTTGTTAACGTAGAACTGGTTGCTGTTGATAGCAGCTTCTTTAACAGCTTCAGATGCAGCGCGCTTAGTACCAACAAAAAGAACTTTACCTTTCTTCTCGCCAACTTTAGCAATTTCAGCTAGAGCGTCGTTGAACATTGGTACAGTTTTTTCTAGGTTGATGATATGTACTTTGTTACGAGCACCAAAGATGAATGGCTTCATTTTTGGGTTCCAGTAACGAGTTTGGTGACCGAAGTGAACACCAGCTTTAAGCATATCGCGCATTGATACAGTTGCCATTTTAAAATCCTCTATGGGGTTAGGCCTCCACATCCCCCATGAATCCGACCCCTAACAACTAACCACTTTTCAGCCGTTATCTATGTTGTTGAGGCACCCCGGAACATGTGTCGGAATGTGTGTGATTTAAAGAAATAAGTTAGTGGACACAAAGCTTGTTTCGCCAAGTGGAGAAAACAGTCCTGATGTCCGGCGCGCTTTATACCATATTTTGTCTATCTATGGCTAGAAAAAATTCTAAAAATGGCGACTGCTATACTGAACCGTGGCGGCGAATTTCCTCTGTAAAATAGTGTCCTATTCAAATCACGCTGCACCATTAAACCGAACATTATCCACTCAGATTGAGCAGTATCCACCAACATTGTACGGACATGGTAATGTTGCGCTAAAATGCTGCACTGATAGAATAGCCCCAATATGCACACTTAGGTGCTACCAAATTAAGAGATATGCAATGGCTGTAAAAATTAAAACTGCTGAAGAAATCGAAAAAATGCGCGTTGCCGGCAAACTGGCTGCTGAAATTCTAGAGATGATTGAACCTCACATCCAAGTAGGTACAACGACAGAAGAACTGAACAAAATCTGTCACGAGTACGCTCTAGAAAGAGGCGCATACTCAGCACCACTTGATTACCACGGTTTCCCTAAGTCAATCTGTACGTCTATCAACCACATCGTGTGTCACGGCATTCCAGCATCACAAGATGAGACAGGTAGCACAGGTCAATTCAAACCTGCAGTATTGAAAGATGGCGATATTCTAAACGTTGATATCACTGTGATTGTTCCTGATGATGAAAATGCAGACCTAAGCGTTCGTCCACAAGGTTACCACGGTGACACATCTAAGATGTTCCTTGTTGGTGAGGTTTCACCGGCAAACAAGCGTCTATGTATGGTTGCTCAAGAAGCACTTTACGAAGGTATGCGTCAAGTTAAGCCTGGTGTTCAGCTTGGCCAAATCGGTACTGCTATCGAGAAGTACATCAAGACAAACAACAAGAACAACCCACGTGCTAAGTTCTCTATTGTTAAAGATTACTGTGGCCACGGCATCGGTTCTGAGTTCCACGAAGATCCACAAGTGGTTCACTACAAAAACAACGACCGCACTGTGCTAAAAGCTGGCATGTGTTTCACTATCGAACCAATGATCAACGCTGGTAAATTCGGCTGTCGTCTCGATGACGAAGATAGCTGGACAGTGTACACCGCTGACAGCAAGAACTCGGCACAGTGGGAACACACATTGGTTGTGACTGATACAGGTTGTGAAGTACTAACCCTGCGCAGCGATGATACTATTCCACGTATCATGAAGAACGCTTAGTTCATTAAACTGAACGCATCGGCCTTTTAAAAATATCCTCGCATTGTCGAGGATATTTTTTTCCGCTCAATTTCGATTTTCCACCAGCTTCTGGTAAATTGTTTACTATTCTCATTTGCTTGCACGGATAGCAAACTATGCCTTATCAATGTCCTCTTACGTTCAATGATGAACAAATTGAAATCTGCGAATTAAAAAATCAGCTCGAAATCTTCACGCAGTATCAAAAAAATGAATTTCTAAATCATCATCCAGTTACTGATTTAGTACTATTGCGATCCAAATACATGGATTTGCTTCTCAGTCGATTATGGGAACATTTAGGCTTTAATAAACTGCCACATATTTCCCTTGTCGCAGTGGGTGGATATGGTCGAGGTGAACTTCACCCGTTATCGGACATTGATATTCTCATTGTCTCGCAAAAAACGCTTCCACCAGCTCTTGGTGAAAAGGTCAGTCAATTCATTACTCTACTTTGGGATTTAAAGCTCGAAGTTGGCCATGCTGTGCGAACTATTGCTGAGTGTCTTGATATCGGCACCGATGATTTAACCGTCGCGACTAACCTACAAGAGTCACGCTTACTTTGTGGCAGCGAAGACACCTTCCAAGAGCTGAAACTAAAGATTCATTCCGATTCATTTTGGCCTAGTGAGACTTTTTACAAAGCTAAAATTCAAGAACAAAGAGAGCGTCATGCTCGCTACCACGACACCACTTACAATCTAGAGCCAGATATCAAATCAACTCCAGGCGGCTTAAGAGATATTCACACACTGAGTTGGGTAGCTCGTCGACATTTTGGTGCGACATCGTTACTAGAAATGAGTAAATACGGCTTTCTTACCGATGCTGAATATCGCGAGCTCGTTGAGTGCCAAGATTTTTTATGGCGTGTTCGCTTTGCATTGCATATTGAACTGCGCCGTTACGACAACCGTTTAACGTTCGCACATCAAGCTCAAGTCGCTGAGCATCTAGGTTATACTGGTGAAGGAAACCGTGGCGTCGAGATGATGATGAAAGAGTTCTACCGAACACTTCGTCGTGTAGCAGAGCTCAATAAGATGCTACTTAAACTGTTCGATCAAGCGATCATCAATGGCGGTGAGACCCAAGAAGCTGAAATTCTTGATGGCGATTTCCAGCGTCGAGGTTCACTGATAGAGGCGCGTAAGCCTGCACTGTTCCAAGCACGGCCAGAAACGATTCTCGATATGTTTATCCATATTGCCAATGACTCTTCCATCGAAGGAGTAAGCCCACCAACACTGCGACAACTGCGCACAGCGCGCCGTCGACTGAACCGATTCTTACATACCATCCCTGAAGCTCGTGACAAGTTCATGGCATTGGTTCGCCACCCAAATGCTCTGCACAAAGCCTTTAGCTTGATGCACAAGCTAGGCGTCTTATCGGCATACTTACCACAGTGGAGCCAAATTGTTGGTCAGATGCAATTTGACCTATTCCATGCTTACACCGTTGATGAGCACAGTATTCGTCTGCTCAAGCACATTAACCGTTTCAGCCAGATAGAAAACCACGACAAGCACCCTATTTGTTGTGAAGTGTACCCACGAGTTCAGAAGAAAGAACTACTGATTCTGGCGGCTATCTTCCATGACATAGGTAAAGGCCGCGGTGGAGACCACTCAGAAATTGGGGCTGTAGAAGCTTACTCTTTCTGTATTGAACATGGGCTATCTAAACCCGAGGCTAAGCAAGTGTCGTGGTTGGTACAAAACCACCTGTTGATGTCTGTCACTGCACAACGCCGTGATATCCACGATCCCGATGTTATCGCCGAATTTGCCAAAAAAGTACGTGATGAAGAATCACTTGAGCTTTTGGTTTGTCTAACCGTCGCCGATATCTGCGCCACTAACCCTGAGCTCTGGAACAGTTGGAAACGTACCCTACTAGCGGAATTATTCCATTCAACACAAAGAGCACTGCGCCGTGGTTTAGAAAATCCGGTTGATGTCAGAGACCGTATTCGCCACAACCAACAAATGGCCTCCGCCCTGTTACGTAAAGAAGGCTTCACCGCTCGCGAAATCGAAGTGCTTTGGCAACGTTTCAAGGCCGACTACTTCTTGCGTCATACCCACAAGCAAATCGCTTGGCATTGTGAGCACTTACTTCGCTTGAAAGATCCAAGCCAACCCTTGGTATTGATAAGCAAAAAAGCCACTCGTGGTGGTACTGAAGTGTTTGTCTACTGCAAAGACCAGGCTGCACTGTTTGCGACCGTCGTTGCTGAACTCGATCGACGTAACTTTAACGTCCACGACGCACAAGTTATGGTCAGCAAAGATGGCCATGTTTTAGACACCTTTATCGTTCTAGACCAACATGGCAAAGCTATTGATGAGGCAAGACACAAAGCCGTTGCCAAACATTTGGTTCATGTCCTCGCTGATGGTCGCCCAACTAAGATTAAGACGCGTCGCACGCCACGTAACTTGCAACACTTTAAGGTCAAAACCTTAGTTGAGTTCCTACCAACCAAGAGCAAGAAACGTACCTTGATGGAGTTAAGAGCTCTTGATACGCCGGGGTTATTGGCTGAAGTAGGTGCGACCTTTGCTGAGTTAGACATCAATTTACATGGCGCAAAAATCACGACTATCGGCGAACGAGCGGAAGATTTATTTATTCTGACCAGTGACGCAGGAGGAAGGCTTTCAGAGGAACAGGAACAAGCGTTAAGAGAAAGATTAACCGAGCATGTTTCGGAACTCGCACCTTAGAAAGCTAATTTAGTGCTAGAAGTAAGTTATTACTAGGAAACAAGTTTAGCTCTAGGAATAGCTTTAATAGCCAAATAAGTGTGGGCAAAGATAGAGAGCGATCTTGCCCACAACTTACAATCAATTCACAGATATCAACTATCTAGCTCGTCGTTAGGCTGCTACATTGATCAAGTCAATTACATAAAAGTATTACATTCATAACCTAGAGGTCGCTTATGTATCCAAACCTCACTGGCTTAGGTATCCACGAACCTAAACAGATTGAACGTTACTCCCTTCGCCAAGAAGCTCATAAAGATATCCTGAAGATTTACTTTCGTAAGCAGAAAGGTGAACTGTTCGCGAAAAGCGTTAAGTTTAAGTACCCACGACAAGTAAAAAGTGTGCTTGTTAGCGGTGGCAATAATCAATACAAAGAAGTGACTGAGATTAACCGCAACCTCACTCTTGTGATTGATGAGCTCAACAAGATCACCAAACCTACGCCAACCGCTGAGGTCGATGTGAAGCAGAAGATCCTTACCGACTTACGCCACTTAGAGAAGGTTGTATCAAGTAAGATCGCAGAGATCGAAGCCGATCTAGAAAAACTGAAATGATCCCGCGATGAGCGACTAACTAACATTAGTTTTACCGCTAAGATTGCATAGACACAAAAAGGGCTGATATCACTATCAGCCCTTTATTTTTATTCTATTTTCTATGTTTACTAGACGCCTGGTCTTTACTTAGACGACCGTACTTCAGCATTCACCAAGCTGGTATCCCACTCAAAGGTTTCAAACAACCTTAGCCACGTTTCATCTAGGCTGGCCTTCATTACTAATTCTTTCTTTGTAAAAGGATGAATGAAACGCAACTCAGAAGCGTGCAACAACAAACGGTGCGAATCTAAATCATCGCGGAACAGTCGGTTGTGCTTACCATCACCATGTGAAGTATCGCCAACGATTGGATGTCTTAGATGAGCCATGTGACGACGCAGCTGATGTTTGCGACCTGTCTTTGGCATCATCTCAACCAAGCAGTAGCGGCTCGTAGGAAAGCGTCCTGTTGAATATGGCACTTCTACTTTTGCTAGCGGTTCATAGACTGTCACTGCCTCTTGCGCTTCTTTGTCTTCTTTCGCGAACTTATCTGCGATCTTATCCAGCTCAACCTTAAGTGCATAATCGAGCGTATCGCCCTCTTCTATCCAACCACGGACAATCGCATGATAGGTTTTTTGCATCTCATGATTAGCGAACATTGGCATCACCTGTGAAGCAACCTCACTCGACAACGCAAACACCAACACACCCGATGTCGGTCTGTCTAAGCGGTGTAATGGAAATACATGCTGACCAATTTGATCGCGCAATGTCTGCATAACAAATTGCGTTTCGTGTTTATCCAACCATGAACGATGCACTAGCATACCTGCAGGCTTATTCACCGCGACAAAATACTCATCTTGATAAATGATCTCTAACATTACGCGCATACCTCATCAATGCTCAGAATCGTCACTAGCAGTTCAGCTTTGTCTGCCTTATTTTTCCACACTTCACTAAAATAAGGATGAATCGCAAAGCCTTTCGGTAGACTTATTTGGGCATCCATCATTGCGTTGATCTTAACGATAAAGATCCACTGCAACCACTCTTCCGGTTGTAGCGAATCAACCGCGAAAGGTTCAATGCTCGCAAGCGCCTCATCCGAGGGTGGAAACGTGCTCCACAGAGAACATTGGCGCATTTGTTGTTCTAATTGTTGAAGTAAAAGAGGTAACTTTGTGGCAGCTGTCATTTTTCACCAAGTTATTTATCTAGTGACCTTGAAATTGGGGCATAGAGTACCATCTATTTAGGAAAGAAAGTTAGGAGCTTTATTACTATGGAAACCATTCACACGCTCACTCAGTTGCTAAAGAATAGCGGTTGCCAATATGATATCTACGATCTAGGTCGTCGTATCCAAAAGATCGACAACAACCTATTCTCTGATGTTGAGCAGGGGAAACAGCCGTACCCATTTCCACTGCAGAAACAAGCTCACTTAGCGATTAGCTACTGGAACGAACACAAGCAACCTTGGATTTGGTTCCTAAAATTTAAACTGGATGAAAGAGGCCTATTGCATCAAGGAGATGTGGGTAACTTCCTAAAGTTTGTTATTGAAGCAATGGGCACTCGTTTGAACGGCGAGATCACCGAAGAGCAACAACAAAAGCTGTCTAACAACCCATATACCTTCAAGCCTTCTGAAGACAAGATGGCCGTATTCCATAGCCAAGTAAGATCAGGTTTAGACCTTGCAACGAGCCAATACTACGAACACGCTCAACACTACTTCACAGGCGATCTAGGCTGGGACAACTGGAAAACCGTTGGCCTACAAGGCATCACTGATATGTGTGCTCGTTTAGGCAGCCAACAAAATGGTGTCGCGATTCGCAAAGCATTGAATAAGCTGCCTTCAGAACCTCTATACGCGACTCTCGGGGCGCTTGAGCATACGCAAATCAATGACAAGCTCGCTCAACGCTTACAAGAAATGGCAGAGAATGAGATTAACAGTCAAGAGCCAGATCTGTTCTTACTGTCAGCACTGGTACGTGCCCTTTCTGGCGCAGAGCAAAGCACAACCAACGCCGTAATTAACCAAGTTTTGGCTAGCCCACGTTTAAGTCATCAAGAAGTATTAATTGGTTTAGCTGGTCGAAGTTGGAGTGCCCTACAAGATCCAACTATTGCTGAGCAATTTTTGCTGCGTCTCGCACAAACAGGTAATCAAAACCTATTCAATCAGCTATTTGCAGATTTAGTGATGATTCCGACACTAAGAATGGTATTTTTACCATTGTTGAACTCGAATCCATCACCAGAGCTTGCTAATGCATTGGTTGAATTGCAACAAGCAACTAAAGCTCAACAGTAGACTAACTAAAGAGTAGATCTACTCAATAGCTCCTAACACTAAAGTCACAATTGGAAGAAAGAGATAAAAGGAAGTATGGATTAAATGATAGATAACTTATTGGCTATTTTGTTTCTGTGCTTCTTTTGCTTTCTGTTTTGGCAGCAACGCAGGCAATCTGAGTTAGCAAAAACAGCCATTGCGAGAAAGTGTAAAGAACTCGATTTGCAATTATTAAGTGTCGCCTTTAGTGGTCATAAACTGAAGATGCGCCATGAGCTCACCACCATTTGGCGCTGGCATACTGTGTACCATTTTGAGTTTTCGGCGTTAGGTGACGACCTGTACCAAGGAAAACTAACCATGGTAGGTTTCCGCTCTATGCGGTTTGAGCTACAGCCTCATAGAATGTAACGTCGCAATACGCGGTATAACTATATTCATGATAAGGGCCAAACTGATCTTGTTTGGTCTCTTTAAATGCAAAGCCTAACTTTTCAAGTAACTTAATTGATGGGTTATGACCAACATTAACGGTCGCGACAACATTCGTTAGGTGTTCTTCAAAACAAACCAAACTAAAGAAAGGTTTTAGCACTTCACTAGCAAGGCCTTGATTCCAAAACTCCTTGTCCAGAATAAATCCCAGTTCATGCTTCCCTTCTTCAGACGAAACAAACAAATGCCCGAGGTATTCGCGGGTTTGGTTGTGGATAATGGCTCGGCAAAAACCAACGTTGTCGTTCAGTATTTCTTGAAATAGGTGTTTTGCAGAGGCAATAGAATGCGGCCCGTTCATTTCAGCACGATTGATGGGGCAGCAATTCAACTTGATAAAGTCATGTTCTAACTGCTCGGTATAAGGTACCAACAGCGTTCTTGAGGTTGCTATCGTCATAAAACACTCCTTGTGTTGACCATTAGCAGAAAAGCAGATGTCGCGTGCTTAGATAAAAGCTCCTGAATTAAAGAGAGCCCCTAGATAGAGAAAAAGCCTTAGGAAAAGAAAAGCCCCGACACCGAAGTGTCAGGGCTAGGGTCTTACTCGCAGCAGTCCGGCTACTAATTAATGCTCCATGCATCATCCATAATAGTGGCTGTAATCCTTCAGCTCTTTCCTTTACTTCGCCGTCCTAGCGGTGTCCAATCATCCTGAAAGCTAACAATCCTAGTTAGCGCACATCACTTGTTCCGTGAGCGGTGTCCTTTACATCGTCCTGATGCTAATCCAACCCTTTAATCCTAAAGGTGTCCATTGTCATTCCGTTGCAGCTAACTTCCTGTTAACTGACTGTATCCCTACAATGTCCTTACGCTCCATGCTTGATCACTCAATCCTAAGTAACCAAATCTTCATCCTGAAGATAACCAAATCCTTGGTGCTTTCCTGTTCCGTGTCAGAATCCTTCCGACAAGGTTTAATTTACGCGATTTAGGATTTCGGACAATAGATTTGCATCACATTTTGAATTCAAGAAAGTTGTTAATTATATAAAACAATTAAAATTCAACACCTTAACCATGTGCACATCAATATCTCTAGCGATGTATTCGTGTTATCTCACAACCTTTGTAAGAGATCTCTCACAAGCCATGGGCGGTTTTATGATTCGCTATCATTCACCAGAGCGAGTAAAATGACTAAAGACTAAAAATGGAGATCAACATGCTGACAAAAGATGTTTCTGAAGAGTTGAAATCAGTGCTTGAAGGACTGCAAGCGCAAGGGAAAGAGCCGACAGTTGCTTTAGTTAAGGCTCGTATGAGCACATCCGTTCCGATGCCCGCTTTAATCACGACCATCAAGAGCTGGAAAAGCGCAAATCGTGTTCCTAAAGTTGAAGTCGCGACACAAGAAGAGCCAGCACTTGATCGTGTTAGCCAACTGGAAAAGCAAATCCTTGAACTCACCGCTCGCGTTGCCATGCTTGAAGCTAAACTAACTGATCAATAAGGCAACTGAGCAATAAGTTAACTGATAAATAAGCTAATAGAGAAATAGAACACTATGAAGATATGGGTTGATGCGGACGCTTGTCCTAAGGTTATCCGAGAAACAATCGTACGCGCAGCTGAGCGAACAGGTGTGGAATGTACCTTCGTGGCAAACCACTTGGTACCCGTTCCTAAACGCAACAACATTCACTCAATTCAAGTACCAAGCGGGTTTGATATTGCAGATGATGAAATCGTAAAACGCACTGCACCCGGTGATTTAGTGATTACCTCCGATATCCCTCTCGCCGATGAAGTGATCACCAAAGGCGCGCTTGCTTTAAGCTCTCGTGGCGAGCTTTACACAAAAGAAACCATCAAAGCGCGTCTCAACATTCGTGACTTTATGGATACCATGCGTTCAAGTGGCATTCAAACTGGCGGACCAAGCACCCTTTCTCAAACCGACCGTCGTGAGTTTGCCAACCACTTAGATAGAATTCTAGCCAAACGCTAGCTGGCTCATCCGAGCTTAACCTAGTTCTATCTCTCCATAAAAAATCAAAAAACCTGCAAACAATGCAGGTTTTTTTATATCAATTAGAAGAAGGTTTCCCCTACTCTACAACTAAGGCGTGTAGTACGTTGCAGCGCCTGGACCTACTGGTAGACCGAATACGAATACCCATAGGTAGAACAAGATGCTCCAACCAAACATGAATACCATTGAGTAAGGCAACATTGTCGCGATCAGTGTACCGATACCTAGGTTCTTCATGTAGCGAGTTGCTACGGCAAGGATAAGACCGAAGTAGCTCATCATTGGTGTAATGATGTTGGTTGTTGAATCACCGATACGGTAAGCCGCTTGAATCGTTTCAGGTGCGTAGCCTACTAGCATTAGCATTGGAACGAAGATTGGCGCTGTTACTGCCCACTGTGCAGAAGCTGAACCGATCATCAGGTTAATGAAACCACACATTAGGATGAATGCGAAGAACAACATTGGACCCGTTAGGCCGATATCCTGAAGGAATGTTGCGCCGCCTACAGCAACCACTTGACCAAAGTTCGTCCACTTAAAGAAAGCAACAAACTGTGCAGCAAAGAATACAAGAACGATGTACATGCCCATTGAAGACATCGACGTTGCCATTGCATTAATCACATCACGGTCATTCTTCATTGAACCGGTAATTTTGCCGTAAACAAAACCAGGAATAGCAAAGAATACAAAGATAAACGCGACGATACTTTTCAGGAATGGAGAGCCTGAAATCGTGCCCGCCTCTGAACGTAGAACACCGTCAGCAGGAACAACAGTCCAAGCTAAAAGCGCACTCACGATTAATACAGCGACACCCGCCAATCTAAGGCCTTTCTTCTCAATAGCAGTAAGCTTACCCATTGAGTCATTTGAAAGATCTTCAGACGCGTCTTCGACATTGTATTTACCCAGTTTAGGTTCAACAATCTTCTCTGTTACCAATGCACCGGCAATCGAGATAAAGAAGGTCGAAATAAACATGAAGTACCAGTTTGATTCAGGGCCAACAGAGTAAGATGGATCAAGCATTTGTGCTGCTGTTTCTGTGATACCAGAAAGCAGTGGATCAACCGTACCGATAAGTAGATTTGCAGAATAACCACCAGATACACCAGCAAATGCTGCCGCTAGACCTGCTAATGGGTGACGACCCAATGAGTGGAAAAGCATTGCTGCAAGAGGGATAAGTACTACGTAACCCAGCTCTGAAGCCGTGTTAGAGATAATACCGGCAAATACCACGGTTACAGTAACCATGCGCTGAGATGCGCCCATTACCATGCCGCGCATTGCCGCAGATAATAGACCTGAGTGTTCAGCAATCGCAACACCTAGCATTGCAACAAGTACAGTACCAAGTGGCGCAAAGCCAACAAAGTTCGAAACTAGATTCGTTACGATGAGTTGTAAGCCTTCAGCATTAAGTAAGCTTACAACGTGGATCATACCATCAGCAGCACGACCACTAGCACCTTCAGGGCGAGGGTCCATGACAGACACTTCAAAGTAACCAGCAATACCTGAAGAAACTAGGATTGCGACACAGAAGATAGCAAAAAGAGTGATTGGGTGGGGTAAAAGGTTCCCCAAATATTCAACGCTGTCTAAAAAGCGTGTGAAAATAGGTTTTTTTGGTGCGTTGTTTTTTATTGAAGCAGATGAACTCATCTGTTCCCTCCTTGTGTAGTGATTCCTGTGCAATTGTGACAAAGATGTTCAAATTGCCAGCGAAGGGTACGCGACAAAAATATCAATTAGAAATTCAAAATGTTACAAAGTGTGTAACAAACGACGACCTTTAACTCTATTTGAACAATTAATTAGCAAATAAATCCATATTAAACACAAAAACTAGATTTATAATTTACAACAACGCATTCACTAGAAATATAACCCACAATATAACCCATTGATTCACTTGAAAATAAAATACATCGTACGTTAAATACACACTCGATATCCGGTTAAGTTCCTCTCGAAGGAAAAGAAAAACAGACAAATGAATGAAGTTTGACTTTCCCCTCGTTTTTACACACATGTCACATCATATTGACGGTTATTTTTGAACCGCTTTAAATCTTGGATTGGATTTACAGATCACATAGTGACGCCCTCTACGCTTAACTATCTGGCAATCAGGGTGACGGCTTTTCGCACTTTTAAGTGATTTAACAACTTTCATTATTTAGCTCCCTTACCTAATTGACCAAAGCGACGAGTAAAATTAGCAACACGTCCCTCTTTATGTAGCACTCTCTGTTTACCCGTATAGAAAGGATGTGATTTTGAAGACACTTCAATAGTGAAATAAGGGTAAGTATTACCATCTTCCCATTCGATAGTACGCTCTGTTTTCAAGGTGGAGCCAATCAAGAAGTACTCATCAACATTGGTGTCGTGGAACACCACTGTGCGGTAGCCCGGGTGGATATTCGGTTTCATTGTATTTCCCTAAATAATTAAATTGTTATGCTATAACATAACAAATGATAATTATTATCAAAAGAAAAACAAGCGATTTTATGATATTTTCCCGCCATAGATCGTAATCAGAGACGTCCACTCATGTACTCCATTGAACCTATTGGCTTTATAGAGTCTCCCTATAAAGAGAAGTTCGCAGTGCCAAGGCAACCTAGATTGGTACCAACATCCACCTCAAGAGTCAGGCTGGTTGACGCAGCAAACTGTCTTGAGTCTGTTCGGGATATTGAGCAATTTAGCCATGTGTGGTTGTTGTTTCTGTTCGATAAGAACCTTGAAGCGGGCTGGAAACCAACTGTGAGGCCGCCTCGACTTGGCGGCAATGAACGTATCGGTGTTTTCGCATCACGTGCGACATTCAGACCGAATGGGATTGGTATGTCCGCGGTTGAGCTCAAAGGTGTCTATCAAGAAAAAGGACAAACTTGGTTGGACTTGGGCAGCGTCGATCTCGTTGACGGTACGCCTATCATCGACATCAAACCTTATATCTCCTACTCGGATTCAATTCCCGATGCACTAGGAGGGTTTGCCGCCGATGAACCTGAAGTGTTAGATGTGAACTTCTCTCAGCAAGCCCAAAGTAAGCTGTCTGGTCACCCGCAGGCACGCCATATCATTCAAGTGATCAAAGAAGTGCTTGGTCAAGATCCGCGACCTGCCTATAAAAAAGGCAAGCCTGACAACAAGGAATATGCGGTAAATTTGTTCAATCTTAACGTGAAATTCGTGGTTGAAACGCTTTTCATCAATGTAACTGACATTGAACGCTTTTGAGATCCCAAATAGGCTGATATTATATGCGGCTATATCAGATTTGCTGTGGTTACGAACGACAGCAAGTTTTCTTTTATCAATGATGAAACGGATACCATAGAATGCGTACCAGTAACTACCTTCTTTCTACTCTGAAAGAGACTCCAAACGACGCAGAAGTTATCAGCCACCAGCTGATGCTACGTGCAGGTATGATCCGTAAGCTAGCTTCAGGTTTATATACTTGGCTACCTACTGGTCTACGTGTACTGCGTAAAGTCGAAAATATCGTTCGCCAAGAGATCGATAATGCAGGTGCCGTTGAAATCTTGATGCCCGTAGTTCAACCGTTTGAGCTTTGGGAAGAGACTGGCCGTTCTGAAAAGATGGGGCCTGAGCTACTTCGTTTCACAGACCGTCACTCTCGTCCATTTGTTCTTAGCCCAACAGCTGAAGAAGTGGTAACGAGTCTAGTACGTAACGAGATCAGCTCTTACAAACAGCTACCTCTAAATCTGTACCAAATCCAGACTAAATTCCGTGATGAGCGCCGCCCTCGTTTTGGCGTAATGCGTGCACGTGAATTCTCTATGATGGATGCGTACAGCTTTGATATCGACAAAGAAGGCTTAGAAAAGTCTTACCAAGCGATGCACGATGCTTACTGTAAAGCATTCGACCGTATGGGCCTTGAATACCGTCCAGTATTGGCAGACTCTGGCGCAATCGGCGGCAGCGGCTCTCAAGAGTTCCACGTTCTTGCTGAAAGCGGCGAAGACCTAATCGCATTCTCAACTGAGTCAGATTACGCAGCAAACATCGAAAAAGCAGAAGCACTTGCTCCTACTGAAGATGCAGCAGCACCAACTCAAGAGATGGAACTGGTTGATACACCAAATGCGAAAACTATCGCAGAATTGGTAGAGCAACACGGTCTAGCAATCGAGAAGACAGTTAAGACTCTATTCGTTAAAGCTTCTGATGAAGTAGACGCTGATATCATCGCGCTAATCATCCGTGGTGACCACGAACTGAACGAAGTGAAAGCAGAGAACCTTCCACAGGTTGCTTCTCCGCTAGAGATGGCTTCTGAAGAAGAAATCCGCGCACTTGTTGGTGCAGGTCCTGGTTCACTTGGACCTGTTGGCCTAGAGCTACCATTCATCGTTGACCGCTCTGTTGCTGTAATGAGCGACTTTGGCGCTGGTGCAAACGTAGATGGTAAGCACTACTTCGGCATCAACTGGGGTCGTGACGTTGAGCTTGCTCAAGTTGAAGATCTACGTAACGTTGTTGAAGGCGACCTTAGCCCATGTGGTCAAGGTACTATTCAGCTTAAGCGTGGTATCGAAGTTGGTCACATCTTCCAACTGGGTAATACTTACTCTAAAGCAATGAACTGTAACGTGCTTGGTCCTGATGGTAAGAGCGTAATCCTAGAGATGGGTTGTTACGGTATCGGTGTTTCACGTGTTGTTGCATCTGCTATCGAGCAAAACCACGATAAATTCGGTATCACTTGGCCAGACGCACTAGCGCCGTTCCAAGTTGCTATCGTACCAATGAACATGCACAAATCTGAGCGCGTTAAAGAAGCAGCTGAGAAGCTATACGCTGAATTAACAGCTATGGGTATCGAAGTTTTATTCGATGACCGTAAAGAGCGCCCTGGTGTTATGTTTAAAGATATCGAGCTTGTGGGTATCCCTCACACTATCGTTATCGGCGATCGCAGCATGGACGAAGGTAACTTCGAATACAAAAACCGTCGTACTGGTGATAAAGAAGCTATCGCAATGGACACGGTTATCGAGCACCTTAAGGCTCAACTAGCTTAGTAATCCGATTACTGACTAGATAAACATTGAAAGGCTGCCGTTAGGTGGCCTTTTTTGTGCCTGTCATTTCGCTTCAAACTCCCTTCTATTTATCAGTAGAGTAAATAACGTAAGTTAATCCCCTGTTCATCTTTAAATCCGTATATTGGTGTCATCAACTTTTTAGACATGCTCACCATTGGAGGTATCGATGGATATCAAAAGCTTACTGAACCAAGCACTTAAATCAGATCTCGTAAAACAAGGTACTCAGAAACTTTCACAAGGGTCTTCAAGTTTAAGTGGCCTTTCTCAAGGCAGCAATAGCAAGAGTAGCAGTAAAAGTACACTCGGAGCCTTCGGTGCAGGCGCAGTTGGCGGAGGACTGTTAGGTGCGTTAATGGGCTCTAAGAAGACTAAGAAAATGGGTAAGAAAGCGGCTGGGATTGGCGGCGCAGCAGCACTGGGTGCTTTGGCTTATAAAGTCTACAACGACTACCAGTCCAAACAAGGCCAGACACCTAACGCCGAACAGGCTCAGTTTGATGAAAATGATGCAAACCACAGCGTGCTGATTCTACGATCGATGATTGCCGCGTCTAAAGCTGATGGCCATGTTGATGAAGAAGAGATGGCTAAGATAGAGCAAGCCGTCGAGAATATGGGCGCTGATTATCAACTGACTAAATTGGTCTCTGAAGAACTGCATAAGCCACTCGACCCAAGCGAAATCGCTCAACTGGCAACGTCACCTCAACAGGCGAGTGAGATCTACTTAGCCTCTTTGATTGTGGCCGACGAACAGAATTTCATGGAAAAGGCGTACCTGAAAGAGCTCGCGAAACAGCTCAATCTTGCTGATGAAGTCACCTATCAACTTGAACAACAAGTCTCTGGCTAATCGGCAAGTACCAAACGAAGCCGTAAAGAACGGCCTAAGCAGCGAGCTAACCAAGTGAGATATTGAGCAAGGACAAACTAACTCTGAACTTGATCAGATCCACTTTGTTTTTGCTTATCTCTATGTGTATATTGAGATCAGTTATCATTTGGTTAGGTATAAAAATGAAAGTATACGATTGTTGTGATTTGGTTCGTGAACTGTATTCTCAAATTGGCAGTGGCGACCAAGGCTATATCCCTAAAGCGATCACCTGCGCAGTAAAAACATTGAATGACCTTGCTGCAGATGAATCTCTTCCTAAAGAAGCGCGTGAGCGTGCAGCCTTTGCCGCTGCAAACCTGCTGATCTCAGATTTCGAGGACTAATATGAACCTCGCTAATTTTGAAAAAATGGATCCTGTAATGTTGATGAGCATCGTCAACATGAAGCTTCGTGACGACTTCGGCGGTGATTTAGATCGAGTGGTCAACTTCTACGAAATCGACAAAGCAGCCTTAATCGCTAAGCTCGCGTCTGCTGGTTTTGAGTATCTTCCAGAAGCTAAACAGTTTCGATAGTCGTTTAAAAAATCTTCCTATTTAAAGACCAACCTCTGTGTTGGTCTTTTTTTGTTGGTGATACGTAATAAGGAAACACGCAGCAAACCCATTATAAATTATCTGTATGCACCTATACTTTTATATCTTAGAGTCAACGAACGCGCCTTGAACCAAAGCGTATTGTGGCATAGGCTACCTAAACTAGCATATAAAACTCATCACTCAACTTGATGATAGTAAAGGATTAACAATGAAAAGACTCGGACTTTTAGCCGTTATCGCAGCCGCACTCACCGCAGGTTGCGCTTCAAATACTCAGCAAGACAACTTTCGCGAAGCCTCTTTTGAGCTGTGTAATACTGAAGTCGATATTTACTCTGTAAGCCATGATGAACGAGTTCGTATCGTCTGTTCTGATGGCTCTAAATTCGCTTTGAACAGCGAAGACACATTAGAAGTGATGCGTGACATCAACATCGACTACTGTGATGGCGAAGGCCTAGGTAAGTTCAGTGAAAGCCGCCACTACTACTCTTTCAAGTGTAAGTCAGGCACCCTACTTAGCATCAAAAAGTAGAATCGACACTACCAAATACCAAAGGGTTAATGTGAAAGCATTAACCCTTTTTAATACCCGCTTTTCTTTACTCTTAATCCCAAATCCACCAGCCACCAGCCACCAGATACAAAAAATAGCTCCTTTAAAGAAGCCTCTAGTATCATTGCTTTTCAAAGTAGTTGTTTGAAATTCTAAGAGAGCACGCAGAGATTACGGGTGTAAGTGAGCATGCTCGACAACAATTTTAAAACTTCCAAGTACAAAAAAGGCCCCTATTAAGGAGCCTCTAGTATCAATATTTTTCAAAGTAGTTGTTTGAAATTATAGGAGAGCACGCGGAGCTTACGAATGTAAGTGAGCATGCTCGACAACGTAATACCCAAAAAAACAAAAAAAGCTCCCAACAGGAGCCTTTCAAATCGTATTTTTCAATCAAATAGCTTTAGTTCAAGGAAAAGGCGCGGAGTTTACGAATGTAAATGAGCACCTTTGACACAGAAATTAAGCTATTTGAGCCAGAAAAATTAAGCGTAAACAGGTAGACGCTTACAGATCTCTAATACTTTTGCTTTCGTTGCTTCGATAACAGACTCATCACCCATGTTATCTAGGATGTCACAGATCCAACCTGCTAGCTCTTTCGCGTCTGCTTCTGAGAAACCGCGACGAGTGATAGAAGGAGAACCGATACGGATACCTGAAGTAACGAATGGGCTACGTGGGTCGTTTGGTACTGAGTTCTTGTTTACAGTGATGTTTGCTGCACCTAGTGCTGCATCTGCTTCTTTACCTGTGATGTCTTTGTTGATTAGGTCAACTAGGAACAGGTGGTTCTCTGTAGAACCTGAAACGATGTTGTAACCACGAGCTAGGAATTCAGCAACCATTGCTTTTGCGTTAGCAACAACGCGTGCTTGGTATTCTTTGAACTCTGGCTCTAGAGCTTCTTTGAACGCTACTGCTTTACCAGCGATAACGTGCATTAGAGGACCACCTTGGCCGCCTGGGAATACTGCTGAGTTCAGCTTCTTGTAAAGATCTTCGCCTTCGTTAGAAAGGATTAGACCACCACGAGGACCCGCAAGCGTTTTGTGCGTTGTCGTTGTTACAACGTGAGCATGTGGAACTGGGTTCGGGTAAACACCTGCAGCGATTAGACCAGCAACGTGAGCCATATCTACGAAGAAGTAAGCACCTACTTTGTCAGCGATTTCACGCATGCGCTTCCAATCACAAACTTGAGAGTAAGCTGAGAAACCACCGATGATCATCTTAGGTTTGTGCTCGATAGCTAACGCTTCCATCTCTTCGTAATCAATTTGACCTGCTTCATCGATACCGTAAGGAATGATGTTGTAAAGCTTACCAGAGAAGTTTACTGGAGAACCGTGAGTTAGGTGACCACCGTGTGCTAGGCTCATACCTAGAACCGTATCGCCTGCATTTAGTAGTGCCATGTATACAGCGTTATTTGCTTGAGAACCTGAGTGAGGCTGTACGTTTGCGTACTCTGCACCAAATAGTTCACATGCACGTTCAATTGCTAGAGTTTCAACTTTGTCTACGTACTCACAACCACCGTAGTAACGCTTGCCTGGGTAGCCTTCAGCGTATTTGTTTGTTAGCTGAGAACCTTGAGCTTCCATTACACGTGGGCTTGTGTAGTTTTCTGAAGCGATAAGTTCGATATGCTCTTCCTGACGAAGAGTTTCTTCTTGGATAGCTGCGAATAGATCCGCATCGTAATCAGCAATGTTCATGTCACGCTTAAGCATCTGTATCTCCTGACTCAGATTGTACTGAAAGTTTCAAAAAAACCACACAACGACCGAAAGCAAACGTTTCCGTCACCGTTTTGATGTGACGCATTCTACATAATTTGATCTAGGTCATAAAGAGCTAATTGCAATTTTATCATGCAGTTTTTTCATAATCACAAATAAGATTCATCATGGTTATTTGGCTTATCCAACCAAAGATGGCGCTTACTGTCAATTTTACGCTTTACACCCTGTAAAACGCAGATTACATAGGTTTACCTTAATTTTGCCCCTCAAGCTACCGAAAGCTAAGGTTTTTCTCTACTATGCACGCCTTTATTGGTTAGGTAATTATAAAAACGATGGAAAAACACTCACGTAAAGAAGATTGGGTAGCGATTCTCACTGGCACGTTTTTAGTGGCGTTAGGCGTCTTCTTTTTACAGTCAGCGAACCTGCTTACCGGGGGCACTACTGGCTTGGCTCTGCTTTTGAGTCAATTCTTGCCTGTAACCTTTGGTATTTTGTACTTTGTTGCCAATTGTCCATTCTATTTATTAGCATGGAAACGATTCGGCCGTAGCTTTGCTATTAGCAGTGCGATTTCTGGTGCTTTAGTATCTGTGTTTGCCGATCATTTATACTTAGTTATCTCGCTAGAAGTTCATAACGAGATCTATTGTGCTGTTGCCGGCGGCTTATTAATGGGCTTAGGTATGCTAATCCTATTCCGTCACCGCTCAAGTCTGGGTGGCTTCAACGTACTGTGCTTGTTTATCCAAGACCGCTACGGTATCTCGGTAGGTAAAACACAAATGGGTATTGATGCATGTATTCTGTTTGCATCGTTCTTCTTCGTGTCACCTTGGGTGATTGCCGTTTCTGTATTAGGCACCGCAGTATTGAACATCGTATTGGCAATGAACCACAAACCAACTCGCTACTCGGTGAATTACGCGTCTTAGAGTTCATTACCTGCTCTGTCGTTGCTGGCACTCGATGCTCAAACTTCTCGCAAGTAGACTCGAGGCACGATATTCCAGCCATCACTAAAACAAAAAGGCTTTGGGGAGCACTCCAAAGCCTTTGTAGAAGCCCAATCCTTTAAGGGGAATAAGAATCAAGCTTCTTAAAATGAAACAAGGTTAACCTTCAATCAAGAGAATACGAGTCTCGTAAGGACGTAAGACTTGATGATGTAATGCAACTGAAGTGTTCTCTTGTTGATAGTTAGACAACAGACTCTTCGCCTTAGTCATATCAAAACGTTCCGGTAAAACGCACTCCGCCTCTTCACCATAATAGTTGTTAATACACAGCAAGGTTTGCCCTTCGTTCTCACGTGCATATGCAAAAATGGATGAGTGATCAGGCAATAGATCTTGATAGCTGCCATCTGTAATCACTGGCACTTGTTTACGTAACTCAATCAAACTCTTATAGAAATAGAAAACAGAGTCTTTGTCTTCCAGTGCTTGCTCAGCGTTAATCCCAGGGTAATTATTCGCTACATCAAGCCATGGCTGAGCTTGTGAGAACCCTGCGTAAGGCTCACTGTTCCATTGCATTGGTGTACGAGAGTTATCACGAGACTTCTGCGCCAAAATCGCCATCATATCTTGATGAGCCACACCATCACGGTTCACCATGATGTCGTACATATTGGTACTCTCAACATCACGATACTGGCTGATGTCAGTATAGCCAGGGTTGGTCATACCAATCTCTTCACCTTGATAGATATAAGGCGTGCCTTGCATCATGTGCACAGAAGCAGCCAACATCTTGGCCGACTCAACACGATATTGCTGATCATCACCTAAGCGGCTCACGACTCGCGGTTGGTCGTGGTTACACCAAAACAATGCGCCCCAGCCCTTGCCGTTCAAACCCGTTTGCCAATGATTGAAGATCGACTTGAGCTGCAAGAAATCAAACGGCGCATTAGTCCACTTCTCACCATTGGTGTAATCCACCTTAAGGTGGTGGAAGTTAAACACCATCGATAACTCGCTGTTATCAATGTTTGAGTACTGTTGGCAATGCTCGAGTGTCGTTGAAGACATCTCGCCTACTGTCACGCTGCCGTATTTCTGGAATACCGCTTCGCTGATCTCTTTCAGGTATTCGTGCACTCGTGGGCCATCAGTGTAAAAACGACGACCATCACCGATATCATCATTGGGGAAGTCTTGCTGTTTCGAAATCAGGTTGATCACGTCCAAGCGGAAACCATCAACGCCCTTCTCAGCCCAGAAGCTAATGACGTCTTTCACTTCTTCGCGTACAACCGGGTTCTCCCAGTTAAGGTCGGCTTGCTCTTTCGCGAATAGGTGTAGGAAATACTGACCCGTCGCTTCATCCATTTCCCATGCATTACCACCGAACTTAGACTGCCAGTTGGTTGGTGCTTGGCCGTTTACAGGATCTTTCCATATGTAGTAGTCGCGGTATGGGCTGTTTTTATCACCCAATGCTGACTGAAACCACGCATGTTCTGTTGAGGTGTGGTTTACCACGATATCCATCACGATACGAATACCACGTTGGTGCGCTTCAGCCAGCAATAGGTCGAAATCTTCCATGGTGCCGAATTGCGGGTTAATCGCGTAGTAATCTGAAATATCGTAGCCGTTATCGATCATTGGGGATGCGTAAACTGGGGTTAACCAAATGGCATCCACACTCAAGTGTTTAAGATAATCCAGTTTTGAAATGATCCCTTTGATATCGCCAGTACCTTTACTGCCACTGTCACAAAAGCTCTTTGGGTAGATTTGATAGATGGTTGCGGTTTTCCACCAACTTTCATCATGCTCAGTCATCGCCATCTCTAACACTCACTTACCAGAAAATATAAAATAAAAATCACCATGTGAATCATGGTCGAATAGCCGTTATAACTAAAAGAAAAAGCTATAACTAAGAGAAAAAGCGATGGCTCACTTTGGAGTCATCGCTTATTAAATGCATTACGCGTTGGCGGTTTCTAGTTCGCCTTTCATCTGTGCTCGTTTATAGAAGAACAGTGTTAACGTGACGGGTAGTACAATCGCCACCAGCATCGCAATTAAGTAAACAGACCAATATTGCGGTTGAATCGATAAGATGCCTGGCAAGCCACCAACACCGATACCATTCGCCATCACTCCTGCACTACCACAGATAGCAGCCGCAGCGGCACTGCCGATCATTGCGCTCAGCATTGGGAATTTGTATTTAAGGTTGATGCCGTACATCGCTGGCTCTGTTACACCTAAGTAAGCAGAGATTGCAGCTGGAACCGAGATATCTCGTTCGCCTTCGCGTTTGCTTAAGATGATGATGCCAACAACCGCTGAAGCTTGTGCAATATTTGATAGCGCAATCAAAGGCCAGATTGGTGTGCCGCCTAAGTCTTGCATCAGTTGTAGGTCGACGGCATTGGTTGTGTGGTGAATACCTGTAATAACCAAAGGTGCGTATAGGAAGCCAAAGACTACTGAACCAAGAATCGCAAAGTCACCCGTCATTGCCGCTTTAGCCGCGAATGCCACGCCATCGCCTAACATACGGCCAAATGGGCCAATGAAAGCGTGCGCTAGAATCACAGACAAAATAATCGATACGAACGGCACGACAACAAGGTACAGGTAAGAAGGAACAATACGCTTAAGGTTGGTCTCGATGAAGGCCAGAGCCACACCCGCTAACATCGCAGGGATCACCTGAGCCTGATAACCAACTTTCTCTATCACGAACAAGCCAAAGTCCCACACTTCAGGTACCGATTTACCTATCATGTAAGCGTTCATCAATTGCGGGGAAACCAAGGTCACACCGAGCGTGATGCCTAAAATAGGGGTTCCGCCGAGCTTCTTAACCGTTGCCCAACACACACCAACCGGAAGGAAGAAGAAAATAGCTTCGCCGATCAACCATAAGAAAGAGTGAACGGTTGCCCAGAATTGACTGATTTCAACGAGGGTTTTGCCGTCGAACATGCGAATGTCGCCAATCACATTACGGAAACCAAGAATCAAACCACCTGTAATGATGGCAGGCAGCAGTGGTACGAAAATTTCGGCTAAATGGGAGATACCACGCTCAAGGAAGTTCATGTTTTGACGAGCAGCCAGCTTCGCCTCATCTTTTGATGATGCCTCTTTACCTGTCTGTTCAATCAGAAGTGCGTACACTTCATCAACTTCAGTGCCAATCACAACTTGGAATTGGCCTGCATTAGTAAAACAGCCTTTTACTAGCTTCAGTTTTTCGAGTTCAGCTTTGTTGGCCTGCTCTGTATCGTTCAATACAAAACGCAGTCGAGTCAGACAGTGGCTGACACTCGCAATGTTTTCTTTACCACCGACTAACTCGATAAGACGCGCAACGTCTTGCTTCGCTATCTTACTCATACTACCCCACCCTGGTTTCATTCAATTACTCATCTAAACCATGCAAGCTATAATCACTCAGACTTAGATTTATGGGAACATTCCCAATTACGGTTATTATAATGCCCGTATGAATGATAAATTAAAATGGGAACAATCCCATTAATTGAAAGAGATCACACTCTAATTTTAATCTAAGCGGTTCAATTTCGCTTAATTGAGTGGATTATAGAATCGGAGATTGAGTGTGATGAGAGATCTCTGAATTGCCTAAAAGCTGAGAGATCAATAGATTAGCAGCCAGCTTACCTGCAGATTGGTAACCAGGATCAATGCTAAATACTCGTGGGAATAAGAAAGAGAGAAGATCATTGCCACCAACGCCGGTGACGACCACATCTTCACGTTGTAGTTCTTGCAGACGCTTGATTACACCAAGAGCCAGCGTATCACTGGCACAAACGATCGCTTGAGTCGCGGGAGTTAACACCTCATCCACCAGCTGATAAGCACTTTCGTGATGAAGTTGACCAGTACGATAGTTTGCCACTGAACCTGTGTTTTCACACCAATCGAGATAAGCCTTAAGACGCAGTTCACCGGTTGATTTATCACTAGGATCAACCCCGATAAAGCCAACGTCAGAGATCCCTTGATCCGATAAATGCACCAACGCACTATTGATCACCTGTTGGTTATCATAGTTAATCGACGTCACGTTCTCGGTATCCAGAGCAATCACCACCGCTTTGTGTTCCCAAGCTTCGATTGCCGGAATATCGCAGTCAGTAAAACCAAATACAATAATGCCATCAACGTTACGACGCTTTAGAACTTGCAGGTGCTCATTGGCTTTATCTCTATCAAGTTGGCTTTCCATGATCACGACATCGTAATCCGCTCGATACAACTCGGCCAGCATCGTGCTAACGGCTTTGTTTTCAGAGGGAGAGTCCAAACGAGAGATAATCACGCCGATGACTTTTTGGCTGCCACCGCGCATCGATTGCGCAGACTTTGAAGGCGTGTACCCAGATTCTTGAATTACTCTTTCTACCCTTTCACGGGTTTCAGGTTTCACTTTTGGATCATTGGTCAGAACGCGTGATACGGTTGACTTACCAACACCGGACAGCTTTGCAATATCAAGAATAGTGAGTTTTTTGCTCATAAAAAGTCTAACGTTAAAGAGAAGAGAAGAAAAAGTGAGGGTAGATTCCCTCACTTAACTGTTTGTAAATACTAGCAGTTCTTACTATGACTTACTTTTGGCAATTTCGATAGACTACGCGACCAAGTTCTAGACGCGCATTGTCACCTTTCGTGCGCAAAGTGATGCTGTTAATCATCTCTGAAGTGCCATCATCTAAGATGTATTTGGTTCCTGAGCCCGCTGGAACTTGAGTCAGGCGGTATTCATTATCAGGCAAGCGTAGTACCGCTTTTTCATTATCAAGGTAAGACACATCAAACGAGACGTCAGACTCACATTGATAAGTCGCGAATTGATCATTCGATGTTGCGCTATCAGTCTCAGGGGCTGCTGATTTAGAGCACCCAACCAATGCTACTGTACATAGAGATGCTACCAACATAGCTTTCATACTTCGTTCCTCATCTTTATATAGTCAACGACACTTAGCCTATTCACAGGTTCGAACAAACCTAATGTAAGTGCCTAATGATAGGTCCATACCTTAGTTATAAATAAAACGTTTAGCCTTTTAAGAAAGCGGGTACGTCTTTAATGCTATCAAGTACCACGCTAGCCAACGCTTCACCTTTTTCAGTGATGGGTTTACCCGTTCTTACCAAGACTTTAGTACCAACACCTGCTGCTTCTGCAGCCATCATGTCTTCCGCTTTATCGCCGATCATGACCGAGTTAGCCATATCAATCTTCAGAAAGTCACGAGCAGAAATGAACATGCCTGGCTTTGGCTTACGACATTCACAATCTTGCTTGTAGTCACCAATACCGTGCTCAGCGTGGTGAGGACAGTAATAAATGCCATCGAGCTCGACACCATTATCAACAAAGTTCCAATCCATCCACTGCGTTAAAGAAAGAAAACGGTCTTCACTAAACATGCCGCGAGCAATACCAGATTGGTTGGTCACTAGCACCAATAAATAACCCATATCTTTAAACGCTTTCGCCGCTTCAAACACACCATCGATGTATTCAAAGTCATGCTCATCATGTACGTAGCCGTGATCAACGTTAATCACTCCATCACGATCTAAAAAAACAGCAGGTTTAGACAAAATTTTGTTCTCTATCAACTCTCTATTAATCATTAATTATTACACGCTTTATTTGCTTCATCACTATCTATTTAGTTTTGCGTTCGTTAACGATTTGTTTCTAGCTTAGCCATACAATCGACGTTTAGCCGTCTAGACGTAAAAATATCTATTGACTTAGATCATAGAACACCATAGCATCGTCTGTAAATCGAGCGAGCTATCGACATATTATTCTGTTCTACCTGCACGGGTTTCTCTATGATTAAAGTGAATCAAGTCAATAAGGTTTTTTATCAAGGCACTAAAGAAATCAATGCCTTAATTGATATCAACCTCCACATTCCTCAAGGTCAAATCTTTGGAGTCATCGGCTCTTCAGGTGCAGGCAAAAGTACCCTAATCCGCTGTGTAAATATGTTGGAAGCCCCGACTTCGGGTGAAGTGATTGTTGATGGTATCGACCTAACAAAACTCAGCAAATCAGAGCTTAGCGAAGCGCGCCGTAACATCGGCATGATATTCCAGCACTTCAACCTGCTGTCTTCTCGTACTGTATTTAACAATGTAGCACTGCCTCTAGAACTTGCTGGTAAAGATAAAGCGATTATTGAAGCGAAAGTCAGCGAGTTACTTGAACTGGTTGGCCTTGCTGATAAGCGTGACACCTACCCGGCAAACCTAAGTGGTGGTCAAAAGCAGCGTGTGGCGATTGCTCGCGCACTGGCCTCTGACCCGAAAGTACTGCTATGTGATGAAGCCACCAGCGCATTGGATCCAGCAACAACTCAATCTATCCTTGAGCTGCTGCGTGAAATCAACCGCAAGCTGAACATCACTATCCTGCTTATTACACACGAGATGGATGTGGTTAAAAGCATTTGTCACGAGGTTGCGATCATTGGCGGCGGTGAATTGGTAGAGAAAGGTACAGTCGGTGACATCTTTGCTCATCCGAAGACAGAGCTAGCGCATCAGTTTATTCGCTCAACGTTGGATCTGACGATCCCTGAAGATTACCAAGCACGTTTGCAAGAGACTCGCGTAAACAGCAGCTACCCGCTGGTGCGTCTTGAGTTTACTGGTGCAACGGTTGATGCTCCGCTAATGACGCAAATCGCACGTAAATTCAATATCGATGTCAGCATCTTAAGTTCTGACCTTGATTACGCCGGTGGCGTGAAGTTCGGCATGATGGTCGCTGAACTGTTCGGTAATGAAGCAGATGATAATGCTGCTATCCAATTCCTACGCGACAACAATGTAAAAGTAGAGGTGCTTGGTTATGTCCTTTAGTTTCAACGAGATTGCTGACTGGATCAGCCTTAACGGTAACCTTCTATTAGGCGCAACAGGCGAAACGCTTTACATGGTTGCTGTTGCAGGCATTGTTGGCTTCGCGGTCGGTATTCCACTAGGCGTGATTCTGCATACGACTAAAAAAGGTGGCCTGTTAGAGAACACCAAAGTAAACAAGATTCTAGGTGCGATTGTGAACGTGGGTCGTTCAGTACCTTTCTTAGTTTTGATGGTTGCGATTATTCCACTGACTAAGATGCTGATTGGTACCTTCATCGGTACAACAGCAGCGATTGTTCCACTGACGATTGGCGCTATCCCATTCGTGGCTCGACTTATCGAAAGTGCACTACTTGAAGTACCAACAGGTCTAGTGGAAGCGGCCCAATCAATGGGCGCAACACCAACACAAATCATCAATAAGGTTCTGCTTCCAGAAGCACTACCGACTATCATCAACTCAGTAACGATTACGCTAGTGACTCTGGTGAGCTACTCAGCAATGGCCGGTACTGTAGGCGGAGGTGGCCTAGGTGATGTCGCGATTCGTTACGGATTCCACCGCTACGATGTGACCATCATGGCTGTGACAGTAGTGATGTT
The DNA here is from genome assembly GCF_041474215.1 of Vibrio sp. 10N.222.52.C12. NCBI lineage: Bacteria > Pseudomonadati > Pseudomonadota > Gammaproteobacteria > Vibrionales > Vibrionaceae > Vibrio > Vibrio sp. 10N.222.52.C12. The sequence continues at coordinate 64,319 of NZ_JBFRTR010000010.1, read as the reverse complement.
GATTGTGCTGGTACAAATTATTCAATCAATCGGTGATTCATTAGTTCGCCGTGTTGACCACAGATAAAGACTCACACATAAAGAGTAGAGTCGTCTGAACCTAATTAAATAGATTTATTAAAAGGAGATTATTATGAAATTTAACCTTAAAGGTTTACTAACTATCGCAGCAGCAGCTTCAGCGCTAGTTCTAGCAGGTTGTGGCGATAAAGAAGTGGATACTTCTAAAGTAAAAGTTGGCGTAATGGCAGGTGCAGAAGCGCAAGTTGCTGAAGTGGCAGCTAAAGTAGCGAAAGAGAAATACGGCCTAGACGTTGAACTGGTTACTTTCACGGATTACGTAACACCAAACGCAGCTCTAGATGATGGTTCTATCGACATCAACGCATTCCAACACGCACCGTACCTAGATCAGCAAGTGGCTGACCGTGGCTACAAGCTAACTATCGCTGGTAACACGTTTGTTTACCCAATTGCGGGTTACTCTAAAGAAGTGAAATCGGTAGACGAAATCCAAGACGGTGCTCGTATTGCTGTACCAAACGACCCTACAAACCTAGGTCGCTCTCTACTTCTTCTTGAGCAACAAGGTCTTCTTGAACTTCGTGAAGGCGCAGGTCTTCTAGCTACAGTTCGCGACATCGTGGGTAACCCTAAGAACCTAACGATTGTTGAACTAGACGCAGCTCAACTGCCACGTTCTCTTGATGATGTTGCTCTATCTATCATCAACACAACTTACGCGAGCTCTATCAACCTGACTCCACAAAAAGATGGCGTATTCGTTGAAGACAAAGATTCTCCTTACGTAAACCTAATCGTTTCTCGTGAAGACAACCTAAACGCTGAAAACGTACAAAACTTCGTTAAAGCTTACCAAACTGAAGAAGTGTACAACGCAGCTTCTGACATCTTCCAAGGTGGCGTCGTTAAAGGTTGGTAATCAACTAAACGACAGCACTGTATAGATACCCGAAGGGGCTGACATAACGTCAGCCTCTTTTTTAATGATAAAGATTTGCTAGAAAGTAAAGCATCTCAGATTTAAGCGAAACAAAGTCGATTACTTCAGGTGATCCCAAGAGATGTTTGACACCAATCGGCAGTCATCACACTTGAAATAGAAAATATCGTGGATAGGCGCATCTAGCAGCCATTCACCACCACATTGCGGGCATTTGCGCTCTTTTTCATCTTTCAGGCTGATCCCACCGACACGGTATAAGTAGTAGTAGGTTGGAACCTTAGTCAGATACTCAATGCGCCCTCTTAGACCCCAACCGCGTTTAAACAGCACACTCTTCGTGTCACTGATCTCGGTTAGCGTTGCATGTTCCGCGCGACAACCACCACCCATTTGTACTTCATCACAGGCTTGCCATTCGGTCTGCCATTTCAACACGGCTTTATGGTCGCCATTGAAGGTAGGTGGATTGCGATACAAAGGGATTGGTAGCAAGCTATCGCCACTACGCAGCGGTGAACAGGTGTGCACGAATGTCGTGTATAACACCTGCCAGCTTGGTGTTTCATCTTCTGCCACTTCTTCTGAGTTCAGATCTCGACCTAGCAAACGCATTTTAGGCGCTAGTAGGCTCGCGTTAGACAAGCGATCAAAACACACTTTCACAAAGTCTGAGTGATTACGCGGGTGCAAGCTATCTTGCTCCGGGCACACAACGCGAACATAGAATTCACCATCGCCCATCACGATTGGGAACTCACGACCTAACACTTGTCCGTTATAACGAAGTGCATCCATTAAGCCATTAACCGCCTTGTCGACAGCGCTTACCGTTGTGTTATCAAAACACTCAAATTGAAGTTCTAGTACGTACATCTATTTATACCGCTGGTTGTAGCTTTTCTAAAAATTCTGCCAATGTCTCGGCGAGCACATCACGATTTTTGGTACCTAAGCGCTCCAAAATCACGTTACCCGTTAGGTTACAGATAGAGATAACATCCAGCTCAGCATCGGTCGCGGCAATGAAAACCGTTGGTTTTAGCTTCAAGCGACGCTGAGTTACTAGGTGACCCAAAATGTTTTCTTGTAGGCATTCGAAGTCTTCATCACTCCAAATCTGTAACAGAGTCAATTCGTTACCATCGAAAGTTGCGTTCATATCTGCGCTGAATTGTGCGCCGTAGAAAGTTTTGATGTCTTCATGCAGAGTCAACTCAATACCGGTTTCAACGTTGGTGAAATCCGCGAATTGCTCACGTGGATAGTGCTTCCACAACACGGCATCGCCACTCTTTTCTTCTACGCATGGCGATACGATGTCCACCAACTCCTCATTACGAGGTAAGCTTTGGTGTTTCTGCTGCCACGCGTCAACGTATCGCTGACTAAAAGAAAGTAGTGCGTCTTGAGCACGTTGAGTCATGAAAATCTCCTAAACACAAAATAATAAATAGAATCCGAGCCCTTTCCGCGCCGATTAAGCGATGACTTAATGACAGGGTAAGGGGGATTCAGTAAAATCGACCCCATTCTAATCGAATTTGAAACGAAAGTATGAGCAAATATTCTGACGCAAAAGAGCTAGCGGGTTTAACCCTTGGCCAAAAAACTGAGTACTCTAACCAATACGATGCAAGTTTATTGCAACCAGTGCCTCGTAGCCTTAATCGCGATGATCTTGCGCTAAACGGCGAGCTGCCTTTTGTTGGTCATGATATTTGGACGATGTACGAGCTTTCGTGGCTAAACACCAATGGTCTACCACAAGTGGCTGTCGGTGAAGTTTTCATCCCAGCAACCAGCCCAAATTTAATTGAATCAAAATCTTTCAAGCTGTACCTGAACAGCTACAACCAGACTCAATTTGAAAACTGGGATCAAGTAACCGAGCGCCTGACCCAAGATTTGTCGGCATGTGCAGGCGAAACGGTGATTGTGAATGTAAACTCAGTAACCGACTACACTAACCAACCTATCGTGACGATGGAAGGTGACTGTATCGACAACCAAGACATCCAAATCACTAGCTACGACTTTGAAGCGTCGCTGCTTGAAGGCGCTGCTGGCGAACAAGACGTTGAAGAAACACTGCACAGCCACCTATTGAAGTCGAACTGTTTGATCACCAATCAACCGGATTGGGGCAGCGTTGAGATCGCATATTCTGGTAAGCAAATTGACCATGAAGCTCTGCTACGCTATTTAGTTTCTTTCCGTGAGCACAATGAATTCCACGAACAATGTGTTGAGCGTATCTTCACTGACATCATGAAATACTGTGCACCTTCGAAGCTAACTGTGTTCGCACGTTACACACGTCGTGGTGGTCTGGATATCAACCCATACCGTTCAACAGAGCAAGATAGACCAAGCCACAATAAGCGTATGGCTCGCCAATAATCAGGCGAGAACCACCCACACTTATTTGAACCTACCAAATCTTTAAAGGGACATTGAAATGCGTTGGTTATACGTTGTTAGTCTATTTATTTTAAGCTTAAGCACATCGGTCAATGCGTCGGTTTATTCGTCGGCGCTACTCAATGAAGCCAATAATTTGGTTGAGATCGAGCCGAGCCAAGCAAAACAAATGGCCAACAGCTACCTAACGCTACGTATCCTTTCAGACCAAAGCGAGAAAAGCCCATCGGCTATTTCTCGCGAAGAGACAGACTCTTCGATCAGAACCCCAAACAGCAGTATTGATGCCTACAAGATATTAGCGAAAGCAGAATACAACCTTGGTAATATTCATATTGCGATTCAACATATCGACAAAGCATTTGAGCTTGCGAAAACCTATAAGCTTGAGTACCTAAAACTGGATCTTGAGATCCTAAAAGTACGCTTACTTTGGCTGAGTGACAGGAAATCAGCCAAAGCAAAAACAGAGCTGGCGAGTATCGAAGCAAACCTAGAATCGGTGAATAAAACCTTGCGTTTAACAGAAGGTATTACCTATCGTTTGATCATGCTGAAAGCTGATATTGCCTCTTATGACAATAAGGTCGATGAAGCCGAGAAGTTCTACCAAGAAGCGAAAACCTACCTCGATCAACGTTACTCTGAAAAAGTCACCATCGACTACCATATCTCCGTCGGCGAGTTTTATCTGACTCACAAAGAGTACAACCACGCGTTATCCGAGTTGTTGTATGGCTACTGGAAATCAGTAGAGGGCAATCTAAGTTCACGTTTGGCCAAGGTCAACCGCCTACTTGCGCAGCTTTTCTTTGAGCGCCAAGTGTTGGATAAAGCGTTAGAACACCTATCTCAAGCCGCTGATTTCTATGACAACTTTGAAAACTCGCCTGTCTTAGCACAAGTGCTTAAGAAAATGGGGGATGTGTACTTCTATCAAGGGAAATATAACCTTGCCTTGGTACACTTCTTCAACGTTCTTGATCACGAAAGCACTGACCGAGATATCCACCAAGTCATTGATATCCGACTAAGTCTATCGGCGACCTACTTACGCCTTTATAACTACCCTCTAGCAGAACAGTACCTAACCCGTGCCCTTGAGCTGCTGGAATATACCGACATTCCAAAGCTGGAAGGCCGTGCTGCACTGTTATCTGCAGGGTTAGCGTATCACCTACAAGAAAGCGAAGACGTGATAAAGCATGCGACACGTGCACTTGAGATCTCACGCCAGATAGAGAACATGCGCCTTTCACAACGCTCGTACTACTTACTTTCTTTGGGTTATGAACAGGCAGGTCGTCCACAGCAAGCATTGGCAAACCTCAAGCAATACAACAGCCTTGTCTCTCTAGAGCAGCAAAAACTCAACCGTGTTGGCGAAGACGCGTTCCGTCAACAGAAAGAATTTGCCGAACAAACCCTGCACTACGCAGGCCAAGCGCAAGAGCTAGAGCAATACAAACTGGAGCATCGTAAGTTCCAAAAAATATCGTTCGCCCTATTCCTGTTCAGCATTGTCTTGTTCTTCTTTGTTCTGCGCCGTGGCTATCTCATTCAAACCTTAGCCAAAGAAGTGGACTCACTGCGCACCGACCTATTTACGCACTCACGTTCAAAGCTTCCGAACTTAAGAATGCTCAATGCGAAGCTCTCTAACTCGCTGGAACAAACCAGCCAGACCTTCGAACAGTGGCAACTTGGCGAATTGATTCATGAGCCACTCAACGACCGCTTACGCTTCGTGATGATTGATTTACCGTTCTTACGCAATATGTACACGCAGAACGGTTACAAAGCCGGTCTAGAACTGGAAGACGCTTTCGGTGAATTCCTAAAATCTAAGCTTGAAGGCCCAGCTCGTGTCTACCACTTCTCGGATGCGAACCTGCTTTATATCGAGCCAAACGCGGACCGTGATTTGTCGCCTGAGGACATGTTCAGAAAGATTCAGTCTTGGGTGAATGACTTCGAAACAGAGCGAAACATCAACCGAACGGTCCGTATGGGCATCGCTGACTACCCATTCTTGCCACGCGCTTACACCGCAATTAACGATCAAGAGCTGCTCGACGTATTGTTGATGTCGACCAATCTCGCCCGTGAGATCAGTCTCAAAGAGCGCAGTAGCCAATGGGTCTATCTAAAAGCTATCGATAATGCACCAGCAGCGAGCCTTGCAACTGGTAACATAAGAGAAGCGTGTAAACATGCGATTAATCAAGGGTTAATAAAAATACAATCCTCGTACCAGAATGAGGACAACATCAAAAAAATGCTAAAAGATGACTGATTTGCGAGCGGTTAAGAGCAGCAAGTCGTGACCTTATTTTTAGTTTTGTTATTATCGATGTAACGGAATTTCATCAAAATGATCGAGATCGGTCTACGCGGCGCTAATAAATACATCTATGGGCATTCTTGAAAAAGACATTCAGGCGCAACTCCACCAGCTGAAATCTCAGTTGGAGCAGGTCCGTTTGACGCAAAGAGACACCTCGTTCAAGTTTATTAGAGAACAGAAAGTTCTAAAGCGTATCGTCACGTCTTTAAGTGATGCATGTGTTGGTAGTAACAGCCATTTAGATGAAAACCTCATTGCCCTTAGGGAAGAGCTAGAAAAGCAAAAAGACATTAGCTCAATGATCCCAAAACTGGCAGTATTAGAAAGGATGCTTAAGCAGAAAACGTTGGCTATGGATAAACAGAACGGGTATCTGGACGATAGCATTAAGCACAGTGGGGAAACGCTGCAGCGCATAACTGGCCTTCCAGCACAGCTCAAACGCGACCTACGAAACTTACTTAGCTTCTCCGAATGCAATGGCAGTCAGAAAGTCGACCACGCCATGAAACTTCTCGGTATTTATGAGCGTGCCATAAAGATTATGGCGAATAACTCACGCACCCATTTTGCTGACGCTGCGCACTCTCCGGAACAAGAGCTCCTTTCCGACCTATCAAACGAACTACAACATCTGATCACTGAACTCGACTTCGAGGGTGAATCGGGTGATCTGCTTACCGATATTCGAGCGAAGCTGCTGCTTGGTGTTTCCACACAAAACCTACTTGAGCTAACACTTCAGATCCTCAAACTGGTTATTGAAGGCACCAACCTAGAACGTAAGAAGTCTGAACAATTCATCGATCAGCTTAATTCTTCTTTAGCGTCCAGCATCAAAACGGCAGACCAAAATGCCGACCAGAGCCAGAGCTACTTTGAGCACCGACAAGGTCTAAACTCTGAGTTAAATGAACTAGTCACTAGAAGCCAAAGCTCGGTAGATAAAGCGAAAGATATTGATAGTTTAAAGCTGTCGATTAATCCGCTACTCAGTGAAATTGCCTCTCTTTCGGAAAGGCTGAACCACGCAGAGCAAAAAGAACAAGCTCTGATAGAGAGAATGAGTTACGGAAAGACTCAGTTAGATTCACTCTATGAAGTGACGCAAGATTACCGTAAGCGCTTGGAAGATCAGGCTCAGCGTATGCTGCTTGATCCTCTAACCAAGGTTTACAATCGCACTGCCTTTACTGATCGCTTAGAGCTTGAGTATCGCCGCTGGATCCGCGCACAACACTCACTGCGCGTAGTACTTCTGGACATCGACAACTTCAAAGCCATTAACGATAGCTTTGGTTATACCGCCGGCGATAAAGCGCTTAAGATCATCGCAAGAACCATCACCAAAGAAGCAGGCACGACCGATACTGTGGCGCGTTTTTCAGGTGAAGAATTTGTCTTACTATTGCCAGAGCAAACCGATGAATATTGTCAGCAAGTGATTCAGAACATTCAAACTCAAGTAAGCCGCTTACCCTTTAAGTTCCGTGACCAACAAATCACGATTACTTTATGCGCGGCAAGTACTCAGTTTAAAGAGTCAGATACACCTGAAGAAGTGTTAGAGCGACTCAATACAACACTAAATAAAGCAAAACAACGCGGTAATAACCAACTTGTTTGGCACTAGGCCAGCCCTAGATTTAATTTATTTCATTTTTTCAAATACTTATCACATACCATTTCCCTCAATGTTTGCTAAGCTAATGATTAACATTCGCTTAACAAGCATTCTTGGCAAGCAACGCTGTCGTATCCGTTTCGTCTGGTTAACTCTCCCCCACCTTTAACCAAACACTTTCAACGTTTGCTTCTCACTCTCGAGCCAGAGGGTCACTTCAACGTCCTCTGCTCTTTTCAACAAGGAGGCACTATGATCACTCATATCAGCCCTGCCGGTAGCATGGATTTACTCTCTCAACTTGAGGTTGAGCGTCTTAAGAAAACCGCGTCTAGTGATCTATACCAACTGTATCGTAACTGTACGTTAGCGGTACTCAACTCAGGTAGCCACACCGACAACTCCAAAGAGCTACTCGACAAGTATCAATCGTTTGATGTTGAGGTAGTGCGACGTGAGCGTGGTATCAAACTCGAGCTGAGCAACCCACCAGAGCATGCCTTTGTCGATGGTGAAATCATCAAGGGTATTCAAGAGCACCTATTTTCAGTGCTGCGTGACATTGTTTACGTCAACATGCACTTAGCCGATAACCAAAGGCTCAACCTGACTAATGCCACTCACATTACTAACCTTGTGTTTGGTATCTTGAGAAATGCAGGTGCACTTACGCCGGGCATCGAGCCTAACCTGATCGTGTGTTGGGGTGGTCACTCAATTAATGCCACTGAATACCAGTACACTCGCGAAGTGGGTAATGAACTGGGCCTACGTGAGCTGAACATCTGTACCGGTTGTGGACCGGGTGCGATGGAAGGGCCAATGAAAGGCGCGGCTATTGGTCACGCTAAGCAACGTTATACTGATCATCGTTACTTAGGGCTGACAGAGCCTTCAATCATTGCCGCTGAGCCACCAAACCCGATAGTAAACGAACTGGTGATCATGCCAGATATCGAGAAGCGTCTTGAGGCATTCGTTCGTATGGCGCATGGCATCATCATTTTCCCAGGCGGCCCAGGCACGGCCGAAGAGCTGCTGTACATCTTAGGGATCATGATGCACCCGAATAACGCCGAGCAGCCAATGCCGATTGTCCTAACTGGCTCGAAAGAGAGTGAAGCGTATTTCCGCTCGATCGATAAGTTCATTGGTGAAACTCTAGGGCCTGATGCACAGAAACATTATGAAATCGTGATTGATGACCCAGCACGCGCTGCGAAAATCATGAAACAAGCGATGCCAGATGTGCGCTCTCACCGTAAAGAGACTGGCGATGCCTACAGCTACAACTGGTCACTGCATATTGAGCCTGAGTTCCAACTGCCATTCGACCCAACACACGAATCTATGGCGGCGCTTGATCTTCATATGGACCAAAAAACAGAAAGCCTAGCCGCTAATTTACGTAAAGCGTTCTCAGGCATTGTGGCTGGTAACGTCAAAGCAGAGGGTATTCTGGAGATCGAGAAGCACGGCCCATTCCTAATTGATGGCGACAAAGAGCTAATGACCAAGATGGACCAACTGCTGAATGACTTTGTTGAGCAACATCGAATGAAGTTACCGGGAGGGACCGACTACGTGCCTTGCTATAAAATCGCCTCACGTGATTAAGGCGTTTACGTTACCAACGTTTCAACTCACCAAGTGATACGTTACTATAAGGGGCTAGCAGCCCCTTTTTTATTGCCTATTTAGTGGAAACTTATGTCTATCCATCTTGTTATTATCGATGCCTTAAACCTCATCCGACGCGTGCACTCTGTTCAGCCGGATCCAACCGATATAGCAAGAACCATTACCACCACAATTCGCACTCTCAATAAGATTCTGAATGAATCAAAGCCCACCCACATCATCGCGGTATTTGATCACCATTTACAAGACCGTGGCTGGCGCGCAGATGTGCTTCCTGCTTATAAGCAGAATCGTAAACCGATGCCAGAACCATTGATGAAAGGCCTTGATGCTATTCAACAAGCTTGGTGGGAGTTAGGCATTGATTCACTGCTGTCTGATGGCGATGAAGCGGATGATCTCGTCGCAACACTGGCAAAGAAAGTGGCTGACCACGGAGAAACCGTCACCATCGTCTCGACGGATAAGGGCTACTGCCAACTGTTGTCACCAACGCTTCAGATCCGAGATTACTTCCAGCACCGCTGGTTAGATAAACCCTTTATCGAAGCTGAGTTTGGCGTTAAACCTGAACAACTGGCGGATTACTGGGGATTAACGGGCGTAAGCTCAAGCCAAGTACCGGGCATCCCAGGTATCGGGCCAAAAGCAGCCAAAGAGATATTGACCACTTACCCAGATATCGAAGCGGCCTATCAAGCAGAAGATCTGCCGAAAAAATATCGTAAGAAGTTCGACGAACACATCGAATCCGCTCGTGTATGTAAGCAAGTATCGGCACTCAAAACCGATATTGATTTAGGGTTCAACCTGCAAGATATTCGTTACGAAGCAAACGCTTAAGTCGCTGTGACTCGATAATATTGATACAAAAAATGCCCCTTAAAGGAGCATTTTTTATCACTGACACACTAACGTAAATATTAGTGCGGTGAGATGTTTGAAAGCGCCTGAATGTGGACCGTGATCTCTTCGCGATCGTGGTAAAGGTGCTTAGCCTGCATCTTGAACTTCACTTTGTTCTCAATCAGGAACACTTTTAGGTTCTCGATATCTTGCAGTACTTCATCGTAACGGCCTTTCATAGGCAGTTTAAGGTTGAACAGTGCTTCTTTCGCCCAGCCTTTGATGATCCACTCACCCATAAGGTGAGCAACACGAGCTGGCTTCTCAACCATGTCACAGATAATCCAAGTTACGTTCTTACGGTCTGGTTCAAACTTAAAGCCATCCACCATGTGGTGCTTAATTTGACCTGTTTCCATTAGGCTGTCTGCCATCATGCCGTTATCAACACAGTGGACGAACATCGAGCGCTTAACCAATTGGTAAGTCCAACCACCTGGACATGCACCTAAATCAACACCCCACATACCTGGAGCCAAACGCTCGTCCCACTCATCACGAGGGATGAATACGTGGAATGCTTCTTCTAGCTTCAATGTAGAACGGCTTGGCGCATCTGATGGGAACTTCAGACGAGGGATACCCATAAAGAACTGGGAGTTGTTCGTTGGGTAAGAGTAACCAACAAAACAGTGGCCCGGAGCGATGAAGCATAAATGAAGCACAGGCTTCTTAGCGTTATCTTTCGCTGTCATCAGGCCTTTACCACGCATCGCTTGACGCATCGGCACGGTAAATTTACGGCAGAACTTCAAAAGCTCTTTTGCTTCGTTAGTATCTGGCGTTTCAATACGGATATCACCACAACGAGGGAAACCTTCTTTCTCAGAAAGCGCCTCAAGAATTGGAGAAATACGGTCATCGGTTGGCAGGTCTTTAATTTCAACAGCCACTGCCAACATTTGACGAGCAAAGATCAGTGATTGGAAATCGATCTCTTTTACCAGTTTATCGGCTTCGCCTGCTTGATAACATTCAAACAATACAAAACCTGTATTGTTCTTTAGGCGAGGAAAACCAAACACTTCCAGTTGTGTTGCCTTGTCTTGAATTTCGCCAGCACATTCTTTTTCAAAACCAGAGCGACAATAAAGTAGTACGTGTTTCACTGAGTTACCTCTTTTATATTCAAAGCAGCGAAGGAGAAGACTCCCCAACCAATGATAAATAGTAGACCACCAAACGGAGTGATAGGGCCAAACCATTTTATTCCTGTCAGTGCCAAGCCATAAAGGCTGCCACTAAAACAAAGGATGCCGATGATAAAGCAAATTGCCGCAATGAAAAAATATTTTTGTGATTTAGCGCCAAGTTTCATCTGCAGCAGAGCGCCACACGCCAATATCGCTAGAGTATGGATAAATTGGTACTGAACACCCGTCTCAAACACGCCTAGCAGATATTCAGACAAGATAGCTTTCAAACCGTGAGCTGCAAAGGCGCCAAGCATCACAGCAACCGCACCAGAGATGCCAGCAAACGTGAGTAAATACTTACTTCTCATTGAGTACCTCTTTGATAAACGCTGATAACTTCTCAACGGTTAACGCAATATTCTGCTGCTCGGTGTAACCAGAACTCTTACGAGGTTTAAAGCTGTGGTCGCCATCGGGAATAAATTCAACACGAATAGAATCAGACAGATCAAAATCAGCAAACTCTTCACGCTTACCAAAGGTATCGCGCTCACCTTGTAAAATGAGGCATGGCTTTGCTAACTCAGCCAAGTGCTCACCTTTGTATTTCTCTGGTTTGCCTGGCGGATGAAAAGGAAAGCCTAAACAGGCCATTGCAGCCACCTTATCAACTTCAGACAAATGGCTCGCCATACGTCCTCCCATCGACTTACCGCCAATCACAAGCTTATCGGCATCTACCTGTCCGATAATATCTTGGTAAGCTTCGAGCAGTTTAGGGGCTCGATCAGGTGGACGACGCTTACCATCTTCAGCACGTTTGATCATGTAAGGGAAATTAAAACGAATCACTCGTATCCCTTTAAACGCCAACCCTTTTGCTACCGACTGCATGAACTCATGATCCATACCTGCGCCAGCACCATGTGCAAAGATAAAGGTTATTGGGTTGTCTTCACCATCAATGATGAGGTTATTCATCAAGTAAGTCCTCTTGTTCACTTTGCGCTTTCGCCAACATCCAATCACGGAAAGTCGCAATACGCCCCATGTCAGCTTGTTTCTCATGACACACTACATAGAAGGCGTTCTTACTTACCAACACTTCATCAAAAGGTGCAATCAAACGACCTGCTTCGATTTCAGGTTGCGCCAACACATTATTACCCAAAGCAATACCTTGCCCGTGAGCGGCCGCCTGCAATACCATGGTTGAGTGACTGAAGATAGGGCCATGATTAACGTTTACCCCATCAATACCATTTTGCTTAGCAAACTGTTTCCAATCCTTTCGAGATGTATCATGCAGTAGCGTATGACATGCCAAATCACTGAGAGATTCTAAAGGTTTAGCTCCTAGCAGCACGGAAGGTGAGCAAAGAGGAATTAAGTATTCTTGGTAAAGTTTATCGGCTCTGAGCCCCGACCAATTCCCTCGGCCATAATAGATAGCGACGTCTACATCATCGGTTAGCGAGCCTTCATCCATATCAACGGCTTTGATTCTTACATCAATATCAGGCTCTTGCTGATTAAAGTCAGCGAGCCTTGGTACCAACCATTGAATAGCAAAACTCGGCGGTAAACTGATGGTCAATGCGCCCTTCTCACTTCGCTCCAGCACTTTGTCTGTCGCTTCTGCTAGTGATGTGAAAATATCTTTGATATCTAAGAAGTAGCTTTGACCTTCTTCAGTTAGCAGCAAAGAGCGGTTTCTTCGGCGAAACAGCTTCAAAGATAAGAATTCTTCAAGCGCTTTGATCTGATGACTGACTGCCGCTTGAGTAACAAACAACTCTTCTGCAGCACGCGTAAAACTCAAGTGTCGAGCTGCAGCTTCAAACACTCTTAGCGAGTTTAATGGGGGTAATCGACGAGACATAGGTACTCTCTAAATAAGCATTAGTTTTTTTTATCTGAAACATTATAATTTGTCCATTGCCTAGCGGCCAGAGAAATTCTATATTTCATCCCGCAGCAGCTAGCCTGAACGGCTTGATTCTCTCTAGAATCAATTGGTTTAGCTCCTGCGATGTTGTGTTTGCAAACTCGTTCTTTTCGAGTTGGGTAGAGTTCTACCAAATGTTTTGTTGCAGTTCTATACTGAAACGAGACATGTACTTCCTGTATTTATTTTGACCTGTCTGTCAAATTTGTTTACACCGCCTTATGGGCGGTGTTTTTTTATGTGCAAAGAAAAATAACAACAAGTTTATCAATAGCTGTGCTAATTAATCTTTGTTATTTTTCATCGTTAATCACAGAATCAGACACCCACTCAAATAATCAACTGAACACATACAAATAGAACCATTGAATAGCACTAAAAAGTAACAGAGTTCCTCAGATACTCACACTTCTTCGGTCACCTACAAGCCAACTTAAACCCCATCATTTCAATCTCAGAGTCTCAAGACAGAGCATGATGATAACTCGACAAACTCGCGCCTCTTACTGCCTACTGTAAAACATTCACAATAGAAAATAAAAAAGCCGCTTACTTTTCAGTAAACGGCTTTGCAAAATATTCGGCTACTCTATACCACTATGGGCGGTAAACCTTCACGTTATGGAAGCCTTGCTCTTTTAAATAAAGTGCCTGTAGACGGCTCATTACACCACGGTCACAGTACAGCAAGTACTCTTTCGCTTGGTCTAGGTCGCCAAACTGAGTCGAAAGCTTGAAGAATGGGATGTGTTTAATTTCAACACCCTCGATCTCTAATGGGCTTTCGTCTTCTTCTTCTGGGCTACGGATATCAAGAACGATAGCGTGCTCAGCAACAGCTTGAACTTGTTCAACTTCAGGCGCTTGCTCTTGGCTCTCTTTCTCGATGTCACGGATATCCATAACACGAGCGTTCTCGATCACTTGATCCAGCACTTCAAAGTTAAACTTAGCTTCTTCTGCTTCTAGTTTGCCTTTCTTCGCTTTCACTGTTGGTTTCTTAGAGATAACACCACAGTACTCAGGCATTACTTTAGCGAAGTCTTCAGTACCGATGATACGAGAAAGGTCGATGATGTCTTCTTTGTCCCAGTTGATAAGCGGACGAAGGATCAAAGTATCTGTCACGTTGTCGATGTGGCGAAGGTTAGTTAGCGTTTGGCTAGAAACCTGACCAAGTGCTTCACCCGTTACTAGAGCTTCAATACCGAAGCGCTCTGCAACCATACCACCAGCACGCATGAACATACGCTTAAGAACAACACCCATTTGGCCGTCTTCTACGTTCTCAAGGATTTCAGCAACCACAGGTTCAAAGTCTACAGAAATGAACTTCACTTTTGCAGATGAGCCGTATTTATTCCATAGGTAGTGAGCTACTTGCTTAACGCCAATCTCGTGCGCTGGGCCACCAAGGTTGAAGAAACAGTAGTGAACCTTTGAGCCACGTTTGATGTGCAGGTAGCTTGAAACACCAGAGTCAAAGCCGCCAGAGATCAAGCTCAGTAGATCTTCTTGAGTACCAAGAGGGAAACCACCTAGGCCTTTGTGACGAGCTAGAACTTGGTTAAGCTTGTCGTTAGCCACTTCAACCTTAACGGTTACATCAGGGTTCTTAAGTCGAACTTTCGCTGACTCAACTGCTTGGTTTAGACCGCCGCCTACGTAGCGCTCAAGTTCAATAGAGGTAAAGTCATGCTTACCACGACGCTTAGCACGTACAGAGAAAGTCTTGCCTTCAATGTCAGCACGGCTGCGTTCTAGTACTTGCTCGTAAATATCGTGCAAGTCTTTGAATTCAGACTGTTGAACTTCAAGAGAGTGGTGAATACCTGGAGTGTGAGTCAGGGCCTCTAACACTTCTGCGTAGTACTGGTCACTCTCAGACGTCACTTCAATATGATCGCGACGGTTGAATACCGCAACACTTTCACAGCGACGTTGAATAACGTTACGAATGTTGCACTCTAGAATCCTTGTGAAGCGCTTACGCACCGATTCACTTTTTACAAAAATTTCCGGATGGGGCTTAACAATAAATTTCATAGTACTTTCACAACATTAATGTTCAAAATTTTGAAAACGCTCATCGCCAAGTAAATTAGAGAATTTACACAGCACTTGAAGCAAGAATAGATCATATCTAAATCTAAGGGCGCGAATTATACATGAGAAAGTGAAGCAAGGAAAAGAGTGCTTGCTGTAACACCATCATTAAACCGCTTGTTATTAACAGTAGCAGGTTTCGAAACGACATAAATGCCGCAGAGAGAACCATTGAAGACCAGCAAACAAAAAGCCCAACCTCATTATAAGGTTGGGCTTTCGATGCTATCTGCATGCTACCGTGTGTACACGTATCGGCTATTCATTAATAACAGGCACTTCGTCACTGTAAAGCGGCTCGCCCTGCATGATGCTGATTTCAACGCGGCGGTTGAGGCTACGTTGCCATTCAGTATCGTTCGGCTCGACTGGCTCGGTATCCGCCATGCCGCGTACTCTCAAGCGTTGATGAGAGAAACCACGCACCTTTTCCATCTCTTGAGCAACAGACACTGCTCGCTGTGATGACAAGTCCCAATTAGAGCGATAAAGCTCGGAATCAAGACGTTGATTATCGGTGTGCCCTGAGATTCGAACGATACCCGGAACATCTTTCACCAACTCAGCAACCTGTCTCACCAAAGGTCGGAACTTAGGCTGTAGGAAAGCAGAACCCGATGGGAATGCACCCTTCTCACGAATTCGAATCACAATCTGCTGGCCAAGGTTTTCAACTTCAATCGCGCCTTGGTCTATCTCTCGCTCCAACGCCTTCTTGATGCTTTCCATCAAGGTTTCCATCTCTTGCGATTGAGCTTCGGCTTGCTGTTGCTGTTGGTCTGACTCAGAGTTTTGATTGTCGTGAGTAGAGACCTCTGGCGACTTGCCTCCGGTCATCTTGCCTTGGTCACGCATTGTGCCGCCAGCACGCTCCGATTCACCTTCATGAAACTCAAGCGTTTGCTGCGTAATATCAATCGTCTGCTGCATGATCACATCAATCGGTGTCGGCTCTGGACGACCAGGTCGAAACTCTTGTGCAATGATGCTGGTGCCTTTAGGAATGTCTTTCACTTCCAAGCGGTTTTGTACACCAAACGCAAATTTCATCGAGCCAGCGATCTGTTTGAACTTCAGTACGTCCATCTCAGAGAATGAGAGCAGCAGTACGAAGAAACACATCAGCAGTGACATCAAGTCAGCAAATGTCCCCATCCATTGAGGCAATCCCGGAGGAGGACATTTACATGGATTTTCTTCATCCATCTTCAACTCCTCTTACGCAGGTTCACCATCAATCGTACGCTTACCTTCGTTTAGGTAGCTCTTCAGGTAACCATCGATTACTCGTGGGTTCTGACCATCTTGAATCGCGAGTACGCCATCCATAACCAAACGTCGGTTGAGTGTCTCTTGGTCACGACGCAGCGCAAGCTTGTCGGCAATTGGGAAGAACACCATGTTCGAAAGAATCGCACCATATAGGGTGGTTAAAAGTGCCACCGCCATCGCAGGGCCGATCGCTTTTGGATCATCCATGTTAGAAAGCATGGCAACCAAGCCAACCAAGGTACCAATCATACCCATCGCGGGTGCTACATCACCAAATGCAGAGAACACCTTCGCGCCCTGCTCATGACGCTCTGTGGTTAATGCGATGTCTTTTTGCAGTGCAGCACGAACTACATCTCCATCATGGCCATCCACCAAAAGATCGATGCCCTTTTGCATGAAACTGTTGTTAATTTCCATCTCTTCCAGTGCTAAAAAACCACCTTTACGAGCCGCATCAGCCATCTCTACAACTTTCGCAATAAGATCTTCAGGCTCATCCGCTTTAAACATAAAAGCTTTGCCTGCGATTTTAGTCGCACCAAAGAACTGTCCCATGGTGAACTTCATTAGAACAACAAAGGTTGAGCCCCCAACTACGATCAAAATGGATGTCGTGTCATAGAACATCCCGAGGCTTCCACCTAGGATCATTGCCATAATTACAAAGGCAAATCCACCAATCAAACCTATTAGGGTTGCTAAATCCACTGAGCACTCCTCATGCTTTTTTGTAGCTCTATGTCGACGATAATCTTTGTATCGGCAAGACTATAAGATCTTTTAGTAAATTCTTGGCCTAAGTATCACACTTTTCGTTTTTGAATCCCAACTATTGGCTTACTTTGCTCTTATACGTAGCGCATAAACTCGATAAAGCTAAGGTTATTCAAGCAAAGTACGTTCAAGCCCCTTAAAAACGAACTTTCTAGCAAAATTTCTTGGTTACATTTGACCATCTCAGCGGCCTAGGGTAACGTTCGTTCATCTTTCCAAACGCAGATTTATTATGGCTACTAAGAAACCTGAAAATATGAGCTTTGAAGCAGCAATCGAAGAGCTTGATGGCTTGGTTGATCAACTAGAAAATGGTGATCTAGCTTTAGATGATGCGCTGAAAAAGTTCGAACGAGGCATCTCCCTCGCTCGTGCCGGTCAAAGCAAACTAAACGATGCTGAACAGCGTGTTAGCATCCTACTGCAAAATGATGAAAACGCAGAACTTAGTGACTTTAACCCACAACCAGAATAACGAATTGTATGAGATCCCCTATGATTGAGACTTTATTGTCTTATCAAGCACGTAATAACGAGCAACTGAACCTTTGGCTTGATCGCCTACCACACCAAGATCAGAACCTGATCAACGCGATGCGTTATGGGTTACTTTTAGGCGGTAAACGCGCACGTCCATTTCTTGTCTACATTACAGGGGAAATGCTCGGCTGCACCGCTGAAGAACTCGACACTCCAGCATCTGCAATCGAATGTATTCATGCCTATTCTCTGATTCACGACGACCTTCCAGCAATGGACGACGATGAACTGCGTCGTGGCCATCAGACTTGTCACATCAAATACGATGAAGCAACGGCAATTTTAACTGGCGATGCACTACAAACTCTCGCGTTTACTATACTTGCGGAAGGTACATTAAGTGCTGACGGTGAAAGCAATCGCGTTCGAATGATTCAACGCCTAGCCGAAGCCTCTGGTGCACAAGGTATGTGCATTGGACAAGCACTTGATATTGAAGCTGAAAACCGCTCTGTCACGCTAGAAGAGTTAGAAGAAGTTCACCGCAATAAAACGGGCGCGCTAATGAAATGTGCGATTCGTTTAGGTGCTCTCGCTGCTGGTGAAAAAGCGTTTGAAGTGATGCCTCAATTAGACAAGTACGCCGATGCCATTGGATTAGCATTCCAGGTTCAAGATGATATTTTAGATATCACTGGCGATACTGAAACTTTGGGTAAACCACAGGGTTCTGACCAAGAATTGAACAAAAGCACCTACCCTTCTTTGCTAGGTTTAGAGGGCGCTCAAGAAAAAGCGCAAACTCTGCTACAGGAAGCGCTTCAAGCTTTGGCTGCAATCCCATACAATACCCAGTTACTCGAAGAGTTCGCCCGATACGTCATCGAGCGCAAGAACTAAGACAATAAGCGCGCATTACCTATGACTCTTGATATATCAAAGTACCCAACTCTTGCTTTGGCTGATAAGCCAGAGGATTTGCGTCTACTTCCAAAAGAGACGCTGACACAGCTTTGTGATGAATTACGTACCTATCTTCTTAACTCAGTGAGCCAGTCAAGTGGTCACTTAGCGTCAGGCTTAGGTACAGTAGAGCTGACAGTTGCTCTGCACTATGTGTACAACACGCCTTTTGACCAGTTGGTTTGGGATGTTGGTCACCAAGCATACCCGCACAAAATTCTTACAGGTCGTCGCGACCGCTTGTCGACTATCCGTCAAAAAGATGGACTGCACCCATTCCCATGGCGTCAAGAGAGCGAATACGACACCCTTTCTGTTGGTCACTCTTCAACATCGATCAGTGCTGCACTTGGTATGGCTATCAGTTCGAAGAAAGAAGGCAAGAACCGTAAAGTCGTGAGTGTGATTGGTGATGGCGCGATTACTGCGGGTATGGCATTTGAAGCCATGAACCACGCGGGCGATATTCACAATGACATGCTGGTTATCCTGAACGATAACGAGATGTCGATCTCTGAAAACGTAGGTGCGCTAAACAACCACCTAGCTCAAGTTCTTTCTGGCAGTCTTTACACGTCAATTCGTGAGGGCGGCAAGAAAGTGCTATCAGGCGTTCCGCCGATTAAAGAGCTGGTTCGTCGTACAGAAGAACATCTAAAAGGCATGGTTGTCCCTGGCACCATGTTCGAAGAGTTAGGCTTTAACTACATTGGCCCAATTGATGGTCACGATGTCAATGAGCTGATTAAAACGCTTAAGAACATGAGAGACCTTAAAGGCCCTCAGTTCCTGCATATCATGACTAAGAAAGGCAAAGGCTACGAGCCAGCTGAGAAAGATCCAATCGGTTACCACGGCGTACCGAAATTCGATCCAGCACACTCAAGTCTGCCTAAGAGCACCAGCTCTAAACCAACTTTCTCTAAGATTTTTGGTGACTTCCTGTGTGATATGGCGGCGCAAGATCCTAAGCTAATGGCGATCACGCCTGCAATGCGTGAAGGTTCTGGCATGGTGCGTTTCTCGAAAGAGTACCCAGAACAATACTTCGACGTAGCAATTGCTGAGCAGCATGCTGTGACCCTAGCAACGGGTATGGCGATTGCGGGTGATAAGCCGATTGTCGCTATCTACTCGACGTTCCTACAACGTGGCTACGATCAACTGATCCACGATGTGGCTATCATGGACTTACCGGTCATGTTCGCTATTGACCGTGCAGGTCTTGTCGGTGCTGATGGTCAAACACACCAAGGTGCGTTCGACTTAAGCTTTATGCGTTGTATTCCAAACATGGTGATCATGGCGCCAAGCGACGAAAACGAATGTCGCCAAATGCTTTACACTGGCCACCAGCATACAGGTCCAAGTGCCGTTCGTTACCCTCGCGGTAATGGTATGGGTACTGAGATACAAAATAAATTTACCGCGCTTGAGATTGGTAAAGGTCGTATCGTTCGCGAAAGCGAAAAAACAAAAGATGGCTCGAAAGTCGCTATCTTAAGCTTTGGTACTTTCCTTGAGAGTGCACTTCAAGCCGCTGACGTCATCGATGCGACAGTTGCAGATATGCGCTTTGTGAAACCACTCGATGAAGCTCTGATCAAACAACTTGCTGCTGACCACGATGTACTGGTAACTATCGAAGAGAATGCGATTGTAGGTGGTGCGGGCGCAGGTGTGATTGAGTTCTTGATGCAAGAGAAACTGCTGATGCCAGTATTGAACCTTGGCCTACCAGACAAGTTCATTGCTCAAGGTACGCAAGGCGAACTGCATGAAGAGCTTGGTTTGGACGCGAAAGGCATTGAGAAGTCTATCACTGACTATCTTGCCAAGTAGCTTTAATACGTAAGCTCGTAAGCTCGTAAGCTATGCAAACAAAAAAGGTTGGCCCTAGGGTCAACCTTTTTAGTATCTGCTAATTAGTTTGGTGTATCGCCAACTAAACCTTAGCCCTTCAGTTAACTCACACTAACCAACCTGCGAAATGTGCCACGGCATACAACGAAATAGCCGCCATAATACCCGCTACAATATCGTCAATCATGATACCCAAGCCGCCGTGAATTCGCGCATCTAGCCAACCAATCGGCCAAGGTTTTACCATGTCAAAGAAGCGGAAAAGCACAAAACCAGTCAGAAGCCATTTCCAGTCATCGGCAGGGATATTCAGCATAGGCACTAAGCTCATGGTGATCCAAAAGCCCGCAAACTCATCCCAAACGATAGAACCGTGGTCATGCACGCCCATATCATCAGACGTTACTTGGCAGATCTTAATACCAATAATGCAGCTTACCACCACCACGGCAACGTAAGCAGGAAACGGTAGCTGAACCAACAATAGGTACAACGGAATTGACGCAAGCGTGCCCATTGTGCCGGGAATAATAGGCGATAAGCCACTGCCAAAACCCGTTGCTAAGAAATGCCAAGGATTTTTAAGAGAAATAAGAGAAAGTGGGTTTGTCATCAATTAACCTTAAAGTGATCGTAACCAGTTAAGTTCCAGCTTAGTGGTTCACCATTATTGTGTAATTCAAAATATTCTACAGGTCTTATCTGGCCAATGCAGGTGACTTTTGTACCAGTGTGTGACAAAGCACTTTCCAGCGACCCTTTATTCTCTTCTGGTACAGTAAAGCACAGTTCGTACTCTTCACCACTCGTTAGCGCATACTGCTGAGCTGAAGTGATATCAGGAGCGAACTGACGTAACTCTGGAGAGATAGGCAGCGTGCTTACATCAATACTCGCGCCAACTTGAGAACGCTTAAGGATATGTTTTAAATCAGCAATAACGCCATCAGAGATATCAATCGCAGATGAAGCAAGGTTCACTAGAGCCTGACCCGCTAACACTCGTGGGGCGCTCACATAATGTCTCTCTTCAAGCTCAGCAGCATAGGGCTTCGCTCTGTTCTGCTCAGGGTTAAGTAACACTTCTAAGCCAGCTTTGCTGTCACCTAGATTACCTGTTACGTAAATCCAGTCGCCCACTTTCGCGCCATCTCTGCGCAGCGCTCGTCCTTCAGGAACAAAGCCCTGTACCGTCAGTGTCAGGCTTAGTGGACCTTTGGTTGTGTCGCCACCAATTAACTGAATACCAAAGTAGTCTGCGAGTTTAAAAAAGGAGTCACAGAAGGGAGCAAGCCATGCTTCATCGATTTCAGGTATGGTTAAAGCAAAAGACACCCAAGCAGGCGTCGCGCCCATTGCAGCAAGGTCACTGATATTGGAAGCCAACGCTTTGTGTGCCACCCAAGCCGGATTCGCCTCAGCTAAGAAATGGGTACCAGCCACTAAGGTGTCCGTGCTGATCGCTATCTCAACATTGCCCGGCGCTTTGACCAAAGCACAATCATCGCCAGCAGCTAGAAGAACGTCTTTACGTTGTGGTTGTCGATTTACAAAATATTTTTCAATCAGGTTAAATTCGCCAGACATCACATGCCCTATCTTTAGTCTCATAAAAATCGCCGTAATCATGGATATTACAGAAATTTAGTTACAAAAAAGGCCAGCATAAAAGCTGACCTTTAGATTCAATATACGAACGTCTTATTTCTTACGAACGTGCGGTGCAGCTTTATCAAGCACACCGTTAACAAACTTATGGCTGTCTTCTGCTGCAAATACTTTTGCAAGCTCGATAGCTTCGTTGATAACCACTTTGTATGGTACATCTTCGCGACGAGTCATCTCGTACATAGCTAAACGTAGAAGCGCTAGTTCCATCAGATCCAGATCTTGCATAGGGCGAGATACGAATGGACGAAGCTTGCTATCAAGTTCCATGTGGCTAAGAGCAACACCAGTTAGTAGGTCGCGGAAGTATGCAACGTCTGTTTCTGGCATAGCAAGAGCAGGCTCTGCAGCATGATGCTCTTCTTCATCATACTTACCACCAGATAAGAACTGTTCTTCAACGGTAGCAATATTTTCTTTAGTAATTTGCCAAGAATAAATTGCTTGTAGAGCAAATTGACGTGCGTTACGACGTGCGGCTGGTTTCACACTGGCCCCCATTAGGAATCGATTTCAGAAAGAACGTTGATCATCTCAAGTGCGCTAAGTGCTGCTTCTGCACCCTTATTACCAGCCTTGGTTCCTGCGCGTTCAATAGCTTGATCGATCGTATCAACAGTAAGAACACCAAACGCTACTGGAAGAGAATATTCCAGAGACACTTGTGCCAAACCTTTATTACATTCACTACAAACATAGTCAAAGTGAGGTGTACCGCCACGAATTACTGTACCAAGAGATACAATCGCATCGAACTTACCTGTTTTTGCAACGCGCTGCGCTACAAGTGGAAGTTCTACTGCACCAGGGCAACGAACAACAGTGATGTTGTCTTCGCTTACTTGTCCATGACGCTTTAAAGTATCGATTGCACCAGAAAGTAAACTTTCGTTAATAAAACTGTTGAAACGAGCAATAACGATAGCAATTTTTGCATTTGGCGCTGGGAAGCCACCCTCGATCACTTTCATAAGCCTTCCTTTAACTATTTTCATCAAGTGAGAATCGCCGGATTCTAGCACAAAACTGTGAGCAATATCTAATGGTAATTTAGAAGAACAGACACCGGCAATGTAAAGATGATAATGCAGCGCTGATCCCAAGCATATAGGAACAGCGAGTAACCAAGTTTGTGTGTTGAACACGTTTTGAGTCGGACTTGGCTACTTTGCTCTTTTGGCAAGATTTATCACCAAAAGAGCCACTGAAATCATCGGTAAATTATGTTGCTACAAACGGAGAAACGTCTGCTTGCTAACGCATGGTTTATTCGCAAACGTACTCAACAACGTTAAGGCCAAAACCACCCAATGCGTGGTAACGCTTAGTGCTTGAAGAAAGCAGACGCATATCGTGCACGCCTAGGTCTTGAAGAATCTGAGAACCGACACCAACACGACGCGAGGTACCCTGCTTCTTCGCCATAGTTGGCTGCTCGTTCTTGTCTTGCGCTTCGAATGTCTTCACTTTGTGAATCAAAGAATCAGACGACTCTTCGTTGCCAAGAATAACCAACACACCGCCTTCGTCGCCAATACGCTTCATCGCTTTATCTAGCGACCAGCTGCGTTCAGTACCACGGTCTGAATGAAGCAGATCGGTGAACGTGTCATGCAGGTGAACACGTACCAAAGGAGCACCTTCAGATAGGTCGCCTTTTTGCATCGCGTAGTGGATCTGGTTATCAATTGTATCGCGGTAAGTCACCAGCTCGAAATCACCAAACTCTGTTGGTAAATGGCATTGTGCTACACGCTCAATCGTTGTTTCTGTGTTGTTGCGGTATTCAATCAAGTCAGCAATCGTACCTAGCTTGATGTCGTGTTTTTCAGCAAACACTTCAAGGTCAGGGCGACGAGCCATAGTACCGTCGTCGTTAAGGATCTCAACGATAACCGATGCTGGCTCGCAGCCTGCAAGACGTGCTAAATCACAACCTGCTTCTGTGTGTCCTGCGCGAGTCAGAACACCGCCATCTTGCGCTGTCAGTGGGAAAATATGACCAGGTTGAACAAGATCAGCCGCTTTCGCATCTTTCGCCACTGCCGCTTGAACCGTCACTGCACGGTCTGATGCAGAGATACCCGTTGTTACGCCCTCTGCCGCTTCAATCGAAACAGTAAAGTTAGTGGTGTACTGTGCGTTGTTATCTTGAACCATAGGCGCTAGACCCATGCGGTTTGAACGCTCTTTGGTTAGCGTCAGACAAATTAAACCACGGCCGTACATCGCCATGAAGTTAATCGCTTCTGGCGTCACATGTTCTGCTGCCATGATCAGATCGCCTTCATTTTCGCGATCTTCATCATCCATCAGGATAACCATTTTTCCTAGGCGAATGTCTTCAATAATTTCTTGAGGAGTACTAATTGGCATTGTTCTATATCCTTTGAAATGGTTCTGCTTCCTAGAACCGACACTATTTAAACCTGATGATATTGCTTCGCTTTACAAAGTCTCGCTTAACGCACTTTGTATCAACGGTTAGGCAAAACCATTCTGCTGTAAGAATTCCATCGTTAATCGAGATTCAGGCTCAGATTCTTGTTGCTGACCTTGCAGTAAACGCTCCATGTAACGTGCTAATACATCAACTTCTAGATTCACTTTACGACCGACATTGAATTGGTCGATGGTGGTTTCTGAAGAAGTATGAGGAACGATAGTCAGCTTGAATGCGTTCTTACGTAAATCGTTCACAGTCAGGCTAATGCCATCAACTGTTACTGAGCCTTTTTGAGCCACGTATTTTGAGATTTCTGCTGGCATTTCTACCCAGAATTCAATCGCACGGCCAACTTGGTTACGTTCAACAATCTCACCCACGCCATCAACGTGACCAGACACTATATGTCCACCGAAACGCGTGGTTGGTAACATTGCTTTCTCAAGGTTAACTTTATCGCCCGCTTGGTAATCGACAAAACCCGTTTTTTTCAGGGTCTCAAGCGAAAGATCTGCACTGTAGCTGTGGTCGTTATATTCAACAACTGTCAAACACACACCATTGGTAGCGATACTGTCGCCTAACTTAACGTCAGCCATATCAAGCTTACCAACATTAACCGTTACGGTGATGTCTTCTCCGCGGGGAGTGATTGCACTCAATGTACCTACGGCTTCTACAATTCCTGTAAACATTTTAAAACTCTTTTTGTTGTCAACGACACGTATGTAGTTGGAGTAACTATTTCCACTGTGGTTTCGTTACTATCTGTTTCGAAATACGGGTTTCGCAACGATGCGAATATCCACACCAACCTGTCGAACATCTTTAATTTCTAGGTCAATAACGTCAGACATTGAAGTGAGCCCTAATGCACCCATCAAACCTCGTCCGTCACTGCCCATAAGTTTAGGTGCTAAATAAAGGATTAGCTCATCCACCAGCTGCTCTTCAATCAAGCTTTTTGCCAATGTTGCGCCCGCTTCGACCCAAATATGGTCGATATGATTGGCAGGTAATTGACGCATCAGATCGTGCAAATCGAGCTGACCTGCATCTGTGGTTGCGACTTCAATATCAGCAGATGCTTCGGCAACTCTCAACACCGATGTTGGAGTCTGGAATAACTTGAGTTCAGGACGCAGTTGGTTTTGACGATCAAGAATCACGCGAATCGGCTGACGCAGCTCGTCTTCAGCGTAATGACCTTTGATACTGCTTGGCAACTCTGCCCAACGAACATTCAACGACGCGTTGTCTTCAATCACCGTCTGGCTAGTTGACAACACAGCGCCTGATTTTGCTCGGTAGTTCTGAACATCACGACGTGCTTCTGGCGATGTGATCCACTGGCTTTGACCATTTTCCAATGCCGTTTGCCCATCAAGGCTAGCCGCCATCTTTAACTGAACGAATGGCATGCCCGTTTGCATACGCTTGATAAATGCAGGGTTCAAGTCGAGAGCGTCTTGCTCTAGCAAACCGATTTCAACCTCAATACCCGCATCGCGTAGCATTTTGATACCACGACCTGCGACTTTTGGGTTTGGGTCCTGCATGGCACAAATCACTTTGGCTACTTGAGCCTTAATCAAACCTTCAGCACAAGGCGGCGTTCGACCGTAATGAGAACAAGGCTCTAGCGTGACATAAGCCGTCGCACCTTTTGCTTTGTCGCCTGCCATTCGCATGGCATGTACTTCAGCATGAGGTTCGCCAGCTTTGGCATGAAAACCTTCACCAACGATCTGACCGTCGGTTTGTACAATGACACAACCCACATTAGGGTTTGGCGCAGTAGTGTAAATGCCGCGTTTTGCTAACTGAATAGCACGCGACATCATTTGAAAATCTAGGGGAGTAAAGTTTGACATGATTGAGGAGTTAATCCTCTAATTTAGCGATTTCTTCGCCAAACTCTCGGATGTCTTCAAAGCTGCGGTAAACAGAGGCAAAACGAATGTACGCCACTTTATCCAATTCTTTCAATTGGCCCATCACAAGATTACCAATCATCTCGCTTGGTACTTCACGCTCACCAGTTGCACGGAGTTGTGACTTAATCGTACTGATCGCAAGTTCAATCGCGTCAGCACTCACTGGGCGTTTTTCTAGGGCGCGCTGTACACCACCCACCATTTTATCTTCATTAAATGGTTCGCGGTTTCCATTCGACTTTATGACTTTAGGCATCACAAGTTCTGCCGATTCGAACGTAGTAAAACGTTCACTACATGCAAGGCATTGACGGCGACGACGAACCTGATGGCCATCGGCTACCAGTCTTGAATCGATTACTTTAGTGTCGTTCTCTGAACAAAAAGGACAATGCATATCACCTCCAAATAATTGAATATCAGTGTAACGGAATTGCCAAACGTTAGGAAAGAAAAAGGGCCAATTAAGGCCCTTTTGTGTGGTGATTCATTGATTATTGCTACTCGACCGCCATTTCAAAAATGAGCTGAGGAGTAAAATTAACGACCAGCGTTAACCGCGGACTAAATAGTTCGCTTTACCTACCCATTTGTAGCTTGTCAGCTCTTCTAAGCCCATTGGGCCGCGAGCATGCAATTTCTGAGTAGACACGGCAACTTCAGCACCTAAACCAAACTGTGCTCCATCAGTGAAACGTGTTGATGCATTCACATAAACCGCTGCAGAACCAACAGAGTTAATGAAACGCTCTGAGCTCTCTAAGCTATTGGTCATGATCGCATCTGAATGACTCGCGTTGTGTACACGCATGTGGTCAATCGCTTCTGCCACATCCGCTACCACTTTCACGCCTAGCGTGTAGCTTAGCCATTCAGTGTCAAAGTCGCCTTCAACCGCATCACGTTGGTCTTCAAAACCCGCTAGCAGCGATTTTGCACTGGTATCTGCAACTAAGGTTACCTTGCCGGCTAAACGCTGTTTCAGCTTAGTTAGGAAAGCTTCAGCAACCGCTTCATGCACTAGCAGTGTATCTAACGAGTTACACGCCGATGGACGTTGAACTTTTGAGTTTTCGACCACATCGACAGATTTCTCAAGATCAGCGCTTTCATCAACGAAGATATGGCTGATACCAAAGCCGCCGATGATTACTGGGATGGTGCTGTTCTCTTTACACATCTTGTGCAGACCAGCGCCGCCACGAGGAATGATCATATCCACGTAGTCGTCCAGTTTAAGCAGTTGAGAAACGAGTTCACGATCAGGCTTCTCGATGTACTGAACAGAAGCGGCTGGAAGCTCCGCTTTCTCTAATGCAGACTGGATAACCTTAACCAGTTCCATGTTCGAGAAAAACGTCTCTTTACCACCACGTAGAATGCTTGCGTTACCTGTCTTCAGACACAGAGCTGCAATATCGATGGTTACGTTCGGACGCGCTTCATAGATAACACCCACCACACCAAGTGGCACACGGCGGCGAGACAGTGACATACCGTTTTCTAGTACCTTACTGTCGATTTCGCTGCCTACAGGGTCGTTAAGGCTAATCACGTTACGAACATCATTCGCAATGCCGGTTAAGCGCTCTTCATTAAGAAGTAGACGATCAAGCAGTGCGTCAGTTAAACCCGCTTCGCGACCTAATTCGATGTCTTTCGCGTTCGCTTCTAAAATCGTTGTTGCGTTTGCTTCTAGCTCATCAGCGATAATCGCCAATGCTTTATTCTTTTGCGCCGTAGATGCGGTCGCTAGGTGGAAAGCAGCGTCTTTTGCTGCGATACCCATGTTAGTTAAATCCACGTTTAACTCTCCCTAAATTCTGTCTGTCTTTGGATGCAAAAAGGTGATTCACCTTATCATCACGAGCTACTCTTGGATTACAACTAGGTCGTCACGGTGAATGACTTCTGACCCATAATCGTATCCAAGGATGTCGCCAATATCTTTACTGTGCTTGCCTGCAATTTTTGCTAGGTCTTGGCTTGAATAACTGGCGATACCACGCGCAATTACTTTGCCTTTGCTGTCTGTGACTTGGGTAACTTCACCACGAGAGAATTCGCCTTTAACTCGAACAACCCCTTTCGCCAACAAGCTGCTGCCTTTGGTGTTGACTGCGTTTACTGCGCCGTCGTCAACCACGATGTCACCTGCTGAAGCAGGGCCCGCTAAAATCCAGCGTTTACGGTTTTCAAGCGCTTCCGCTAAAGGCAAGAAACGTGTGCCTTGTGGGTTATCACTCAGTGAATCAAACACCACATTTTCAGCACTGCCCGCAGCAATAATCACTTCGATGCCTGCGCGACGAGCAATGTCAGCCGCCTGCAGTTTTGTCGCCATGCCGCCAGTACCCAACGTAGTACCGCTGCCACCTGCGATCTTACGCAGCGTGTCATCAATGGTTTTCACTTCTTTGATGAGCTCAGCATTTGGATCTTTACGAGGGTCAGCCGTAAACAGGCCTTTTTGATCGGTTAATAGCAGAAGCTTATCGGCTCCACATAAAATACCAACCAGTGCCGACAAGTTATCGTTGTCGCCCACTTTAATTTCGTTAGTTGCTACTGCATCGTTTTCATTAACCACCGGAATAATATCGTGTTCAACGAGTGCGTTGATCGTGTCGCGAGCATTAAGAAAACGCTCGCGATCATCGAGATCAGCACGAGTCAGTAGCATCTGGCCAATCTTAAGGCCATAGATAGCAAACAAAGACTCCCAAACTTGAATCAACTGACTTTGCCCAACTGCCGCAAGCAACTGTTTGCTCGCCATTGAGTTGGGAAGTGCGGGGTAACCAAGGTGCTCACGTCCTGCTGCAATTGCACCAGACGAAACCATAACCACAGAGTGGCCTTGTTTTTTTAATTCAGCACATTGACGAACCAGCTCAACCATATGAGCGCGGTCTAATGCCAATGTTCCGCCAGTTAAGACACTGGTACCCAGTTTAACAACGACAGTTTTACGCTGTGTTGTTGTCCCGCTTTGATGATTTGTTGTCATGAAGTCTTTTATGGATAAAACAAATAAGAGGTGATGTTTTAGCAATCAAAAGGGGAATTCACAAGCAGAAAAGGTGCGAAATCGCACCTTTTTGCTTTATATAGAAGAGTAACCTTTAAAATTAGACGAATTCGACAGACTCTTCGTCTAATTGGATACTGATTTCAAACTTACTTTGAAGTTCATCAACCAGTTTCTTGTGGAAGGCTTCTTGAGTTCGAGAGACCTCAGCGACCGCCTTTTTAGGTAACGGCAAAGAATCCCAGTTACCATCGATGTTGTACTTGCCGATATTGTACTTCGCCGAATATCCCTCTTCCGACTTATCCAATTCCAGCCACCAGCCCCAGAACTCGCGTTCTTCTGGTGATTTTTTATCGTTCACACATACAGACAAGCAATCAAAGATATAGTGGCCTTCTTCTGATTGCGGTTCCCTTAAGTAAGGCCCGATCGCCTTTAAAACATTCAACAAGCGGTAATGCGTAGGTTGTTGTGTCACTTCTGACATATTGAATCTCCATTTTCAATGTTAAGAATGACGTTACTCAGACTGTTATACGTAGAAACTACGCATTTGGATTTTATAAATGACCTCTGAGTATCAGGTACTTAGTTTGTACATTTTTCATGCTTAACTAATTTAGGAGAAATGTCATCTAAATAATTCATCCTCAAGCCACTTTATCGCCAATTCGAGGGATTGCTCATAACCTTGTGTAATTGACTTAGCTTTGATTTTCTTCGCTTTTCCGTAATCACTGTAAATAGCAACCAGTTGATTATCCATTGGCGGTGAAATCGGGTCGCCTTCCAGAGCCAATGCCAAGATAGGAACACTGGTTTTACTGTTTGACAGCAAACCTTGTACCTTGAGTGACCACGCCATCAACTGCCCAGAAAGGCTATTGATATCGACCGCCCCTTTACCAAGGCGCGAAGCCAACACATCTAGATGCATTTTAGGCATCTGCTTAAGTTTGTCTGCATGAACAAAGATATCGTGAATTGGCGCGCCTAAAGAAATACACGCTTTAATCTTATGTTGCTCGAGGAAAGATAATCTCACCATCGCATTGCCACCGAAGCGGAAACCAAACAAGCCGACTTTGTGGTGATCGACCCATGGGATGTTAGGCAATTCATTCAGCACTGCTTGGTGAAGACAAGATGAGTCTTCTGTTAACGGCCAATGTGCACTGTGCCCTATTGATGGCATGTCTACCGTTAACATAGCAATGTTCTTAGGTGCTAAATAATCCCTAAACAGGCGCCACATATCGGTTTGCAAGCTATCTAGACCCGCGCTGACAATCACAACCGGTTGTGGTTTATCTGTCTTGGTTAGATGCAAGTTCGCTTTGATCTTCTTGTTTTGGTATGGAATATCAATCTGCTTGACGATCAACTTAGTGTGCTTGATCGCTTCAGAATACGCTGCGTTGGCCAACACTTGAGCCTGAGCTGCCAAGTTGTCGTTCTTGAGGTGTGGGTAACCCGCAATACTGAAGCACAACGATGCGGAAAATAGCTCTTCAGCCATCTCTTCACCATTCTTCTCATTAGAACGATTTTGATGCTGCATACCCAGCTTGGTCCATTCGTATGCCCAGTTACCACTTCGGTAACCCATGACCGTATCAAGCCACTCATCGGTTGTACGAGAGTTATCTGATGACGCGATGCGAGCCAATACCGCTTCCTGCTCTATTGGATTAACGCCTTGCCATACCCACTGAAGACGTCTTAGGTTTCGATACCATGATGAGTTTTGCTGTTCACGTTTCTCATCCAATAGCGCTTCAGAGCTTGGCATGTATTGTGTCAACATTGAGGTCTCTTTCGCTTGCTTGTGCTTTACAAACAAAGTTTCCGAAAGGTTCGTGCTCGTTTCTTCTGGTTCAGACATTGGGATACTTAATAAGAAATGGTTGTCACTAATAATATAAAAAAAAATGACCCTATAAAGGGTCATTTCTCAAAAAACTAAGTTTACGCTTATTTTGACTTGCGATTTACTGGCTCTACGTAGCTTAGGCTAGTATCCCAAGGTTGCTCAATCCATGTGTCTTGAGCGATATCAACAATGTACTCGTCTAGCAAATCAGCGCCAGATGGTTTTGCACATACAGCGATCAGTTTCGCTTTAGGGTACATTTCGCGAAGCTTACGTGCAGTGTCACCACTATCAACCAAGTCTTCAACGATTAGGAAGCCTTCGCCGTCACCTTCAGGTGCTTTAACTACTGTCATATCACGTTGGTGATCGTGGTCGTAGCTAGAAATACAAATCGTATCTACGTGACGAATACCTAGCTCACGAGCCAAGATTGCACCAGGAACCAAACCACCACGGCTTACTGCCCAGATGCCTTTCCACTGCTCTGCTGGCATTTGCTTTTCAGCAAGTTGACGGCAGTAAGTCTGCATGTTGTCCCAAGTGATAACGAATTTGTTGCTCATAGTATAAAACCTAATAATTTTGTCATGTTATTAGAGGCTATTTCAAACATAGCCTCTTCAGCGATTAAGCAGAAATCTAGACGATTAAGCGAAAATGTATTTAAGAATAAAGATAGCCGACATTACCCACACAGCAGGTGAAACGTCGCGACCTTTACCACTTAGCAGCTTAATTGCAGCGTAAGCGATGAAACCTAGTGAGATACCCTCAGCGATAGAGTACGTCAGCGGCATAAGCAGACATGTTACCACGACTGGTGCTGCTTCCGTAAGATCACGCCAATCAATGCCAACTAGGCCAGACATCATCAGAATTGCTACATAGAAAAGTGCACCTGATGTTGCGTAAGCCGGAATCATACCTGCAAGTGGCGAGAAGAAAAGAGCCAGTAGGAATAAGATACCAACAACAACAGCCGTTAGACCGGTACGGCCGCCTTCAGCAACACCCGCAACACTCTCAACATAAGAAGTAGTATTTGATGTACCTAGCAGTGCACCAATAGATGTTGCTGTAGAGTCAGCAAGCAGTGCTTTGTTCAAGCGAGGTAGTTTGCCGTCTTCTTTGATTAGGTTTGCTTTCGTTGCAACACCAACCAGAGTACCCGCTGTATCGAACAAATCGACGAACAAGAACGCGAATACCACTGAAATCATACCGATTTCAAATACAGCAGAGAAATCAAGCTGCATGAATGTAGGAGCAAGGCTTGGTGGTGTAGACATGATGCCGCCGTATTGAACGTCACCAATAACAATGCCAAGAGCTGTGATAGCTAGAATCGCAATCATTACTGCCCCTTTCACGCCACGGTGAACAAGAGCAATCGTTAGGAAGAAACCAAGTGAGCCTAGGATAGGAGCAATCGCGGTAATGTCGCCCAGTGAAACTTTAGTTGCTGGGTTAGAAACAACGATGCCTGCATTGCTAAGCGCAATAAACGCTAGGAAAAGACCGATACCTGCAGAGATACCAACACGCAGAGACATAGGGATCGAGTTGATAATCCATTCACGGATCTTAAAGATGCTTAAGAAGATGAAGATTACGCCTGATACGAAAACCGCTGCCAGAGCAACTTGCCACGTATAACCCATACCCATTACAACAGCGTAGGTAAAGAATGCGTTCAAACCCATGCCTGGAGCTTGAGCAATTGGGTAGTTAGCAACAAAGCCCATGATGAAACAGCCAATAGCAGCCGCTAAACAGGTTGCTACAAATACAGCGCCATGGTCCATACCAGCATCAGCTAGAATCATTGGGTTTACAAAAATGATGTAAGCCATTGTTAGGAAGGTTGTTAGACCTGCGATGATTTCAGTGCGCACATTGGTGCCATTTTCACTGAGTTTGAATAGCTTTTCGAACATTATCGAATCCTATAAGGGTAAAAAGTAAACGGTTGCGTAATCGATTGGCTGTGGATTATAAAGTTATCAAATAACAAATTCCAGATAGAATTAAGGCTCTAATCGATATTTATCAGAATGCCGTATGAAACAAAGCGATTAAAAATGAAGATATCATCGATAAATAACCATTAAAAACAAACAATTAACAACAATAGACTCACTAAAACTAGTTGGTTGTTTTTTCTACCATCGGTTATTTTCATTGATAATCTAGCCAGTAAATTCTGAATTCAAACTCACAATAGTTATGTATTTTTCAACAGGATCAGTAATAAGGCGCAAATTGATATTTCGGCGTTTAAAAAACAACCACGCAGAACAGCAAGGAAAGTGACAAGCGAAAGCGGTTTGGAAAAGTAGCAGGCAAAAAAAACGCCACTCAAAACTGAGTGGCGGTAGAATCTGTCAACCAAAAGGGCTGTAAAAGAATTCCAATATATAGGGGTGAACAAAACTGTTCGAGTTACATGCTTACGGTATTAGTAACCAAAGCTTGTAGGGTATGCAAAGTTGCTAGTGTAAACAGAGCTGTTAATCCAGAACATTGCAGATGGTAAACCTTTCATAACTATCACCTTAATAAATCAATAAAAAACGAATTTGATTTCTCGGTTCCTTGGAGGCGATAAAACGGACTCATCCTTTGAGCATTTACTCTTCATCTCAGAAGTTGGTTATTAATATACCCTAAAGAAAAAAGATTACAAGTATTTTTTGCTATGCGTCACATTTTTGGCCATTTACGGTTATTTTACAAACTTATTTTGTAATAAAACTACAAAATAGAATTAAACAAACGTTTGCCTGCTCCATTTATAAGCATCAAGGCGCTTAGCTGTGATCAGATGGACAAGATCGCTTTCAAAATTTGAGCTATTTGAGGTTTAGAACCGCTACTCGTCAAAACGCTCAAGTGGTATGCTGTTGCCATCAAAACAGACCCATATTTTAGATTTTTGTTCTAGGTTTTTCCCCATACAAAACCTAAATATATGGTTATTAAATAAAAAAGGAGTCATCCGTGTCTGAATTCCATTCTGAGATCAGTAAATTATCCCCTGCCCCTATCTGGCAGTTCTTCGATAAGATTTGCTCAATCCCACACCCTTCTAAGCATGAAGAAGAGCTTGCTCAATACATTATTGCTTGGGCAACAGAGCAAGGCCTAGATGTACGTCGTGACCCAACGGGTAACGTATTCATCAAAAAGCCAGCAACGGCGGGTATGGAAAACAAAAAAGGTGTAGTGCTACAAGCTCACATCGATATGGTTCCACAAAAGAACGAAGACACAGTTCATGACTTTGCTAAAGATCCAATTCAACCATACATTGATGGTGAGTGGGTTACAGCTAAAGGCACAACGCTTGGCGCTGATAACGGCATGGGCATAGCTTCTTGCCTAGCGGTTCTTGCTTCAAACGAAATCCAGCACGGCCCTATCGAAGTTCTACTAACAGTAGATGAAGAAGCAGGCATGACTGGTGCTTTCGGTCTTGAAGCGGGTTGGTTAGAAGGCGATATCCTTCTTAACACCGATTCAGAGCAAGAAGGCGAAGTGTACATGGGTTGTGCTGGCGGTATCGACGGCGCAATGACATTTGAAATTGCTCGTAATGCGATTCCAGCTGACTTCGTAACACGTAAGCTAACGCTAAAAGGCCTAAAAGGCGGTCACTCTGGTTGTGACATCCACACAGGTCGTGCAAACGCAAACAAACTGCTTGCTCGCTTCCTAGCGGGTCACGCAAAAGAGCTAGACCTTCGCATCGTCGAATTCAAAGGTGGTAGCCTTCGTAACGCGATCCCTCGTGAAGGTTTCGTAACGGTTGCTGTTCCTGCGGCAAACCAAGAAAAACTGGCTTCACTATACAACTACTACACTGAGCTGCTTTCAACAGAGCTAGGTAAAGTAGAAGACAGCATCGTGACTTTCAATGAAGAAGCTTCTGTAGAAATGGGCGCACTTGCGTCAGCAGACCAAGCTCGCTTTATCGCGGCACTTAACGCATGTCCAAACGGCGTGATTCGTATGAGTGACGAGATTGAAGGTGTTGTGGAAACGTCTCTAAACGTAGGTGTTATCACAACAGAAGAGAACTCAATCACAGTACTTTGCCTGATCCGCTCTCTTATCGATTCAGGTCGTAGCCAAGTAGAAAGCATGCTTCACTCTGTTGCTGAACTAGCAGGCGCTAACATCGCGTTCTCTGGTGCTTACCCAGGTTGGAAACCAGACGCAGATTCAGAAATCATGCATATCTTCCGTGACATGTACGAAGGTATCTACGGTCACAAGCCAAACATCATGGTTATCCATGCTGGTCTTGAGTGTGGTCTATTCAAAGAACCTTACCCGAACATGGATATGGTTTCTTTCGGCCCAACCATCAAGTTTCCGCACTCTCCTGATGAGAAAGTGAAGATCGACACCGTTGAGCTATTCTGGAACCAAATGGTTGCATTGCTTGAAGCGATCCCAGAAAAAGCTTAATTCGATAAGCTATGTTTGTTCAGTAAATGGTGTTTTACAGTAAACACCGTTTATCTGAGACAAAATAAAACAGGTACTCAATGAGTACCTGTTTTTGTATCTAATCTTTGTAGCTACTACTTGTGACTAAATAAACAATTAAGCGCGTGAAGCCGCGTAGCTTTCTAGCTCATCAATTGAAGTTTGTGCCACAACTTCGCCATCGATGAAGTACGTCACCATCTCGCCATCACGAACACCGATTAACGTCGCACGCTCACCAGACTGGTAAGTAATGTCCATTTGGATCGTGTTTTCATCAATCTGCTGCATTTGACCTTTTTCGATCACATCTGCACTCGTGATAGGACCCACTGGCGCTTCCGTTAGAGACGGATCAAGTTGGTGGTTGATGTCTAGGTAAGTATCAGTCTTTGTATCAAAGATGTGCGGAGAACCAGTTAGTGGGTTGCTACCAGTCCAGAACTCTAGTGAGTTGAATACCAGGTAATCGGCAGCAACTGTTAGGCCGTAAGCAGGCGCTAGTAGCATGTTCAAGCCACCACGTGCGTAACGGTTATCAACAGCCTTAACGTTAAACTTCATTAGGTAACCGGTTACTGCGTTACTACCAACACAGCCAGATAAAGCGACAGAAACCACCGCCAGTGCAACGACTTTTGAAATTGTTTTTTTCATTTTTATCTCGATATATGAATTTGGCCGCCAAAAAATGGCGATGAATAATACCAACCAACCGAACAATAAATATCAGCGTTAAATCAATGTATTGTCAGGAAATTCACAATTCTAAACCCCTTCTAACTAGCCAAATCAAAAACAGAAACCAATTAAGAAACGCCTCCATAAAAAAGTTTTGTCGTCACCGTAAAGCGATTGATTCGTACTAAAAATCAACGATTGATACATTCCGTGTTAACGAATTATCACCATGTTGAGAACAACCTAAATGGCAAGACTAAAACCTAATCAACCCTTCGAATTACTTGGTTATACTGTTCAGCCAGGACAGAGAATGGAGATTGAACTGCAAGCGGCTCAGCTTTACACGCATTCTCCACTTTCAATCCCGATTGAAATTATTCATGGTCGCCAAGCGGGCCCAACACTGATGGTAAACGCGGCGATCCACGGAGATGAATTAAACGGTGTTGAGATTGCACGACAGCTGACCAATGCGATTGATCCAAAGAAACTGAAAGGAACACTACTTGTTGTGCCTATCGTTAACGTATTTGGTTTTATCCATAAGTCTCGTTACCTACCAGACCGTCGTGACCTGAACCGTTGCTTCCCTGGAAGTGAGAAAGGATCACTGACATCACGCATCGCTCACACCTTCTTTGAGAACGTAGCGAAGCACTGTGATTACATTTTGGATCTTCACACGGGTGCGATTCACCGTACTAACTTGCCACAGATCCGTGCAAACCTGTCGAACCCTGAAACACTGCGCATCGCAAAAGCGTTCGCAACACCCGTGATCATAGATTCTCCACTGCGTGATGGTTCACTGCGCAGCGAAGCGGAAAAACTGGGTATTCCTGTATTAACTTACGAAGGTGGTGAAGCGCTGCGTTTTGATCACCTAGCGATTCGTGCGGGTTACCTTGGCGTGCATCAAGTGATGAAAGAAATCGGCATGCTGCGCCCTAACCGTAAGAAGTTACCAGAGCCAGTATTGAGTAAGTCGACCAGTTGGATCCGCGCTGAATCAGACGGCATTTTGCGTAATATGGTAAGGCTTGGCGAACAAGTTGAAGCAGGACAAACTCTGGCTTACATCAGCTCTCCATTGGGTCACCAAGAAGGCCAAGTGATCACAACCAAAGGCGGTA
Organism: Vibrio sp. 10N.222.52.C12; assembly: GCF_041474215.1. Taxonomy (NCBI): domain Bacteria; kingdom Pseudomonadati; phylum Pseudomonadota; class Gammaproteobacteria; order Vibrionales; family Vibrionaceae; genus Vibrio; species Vibrio sp. 10N.222.52.C12. The sequence continues at coordinate 26,596 of NZ_JBFRTR010000010.1, read as the reverse complement.
TCGTGATTGGTCAGCAAACTCTGCCTTTGGTCAACGAAGGTGATGCTGTGTTCCACATCGCTTACTTCAAGCAAGACGATGAAGAAGTAGGACAATCAGTAGAAAGCTACATTGAAGAAGTGGCAGAAGACGATTGGCTAACTGCACTGAATAACTGATCAGACAATTCTTAACAGTTTAAGAGCTCGACGTTAAAAGCGAGAAGCCAAACCGAGCTCTTAAACACAATAAAACAGAACTCCACAAACTAAAAAGCCCCAAAACACTTTTAACTCGAAAGAAAAAAGTTGTATCGGGGCTTTTTTTTCACAAATCCCTTATCTTAAAATTAAGGGATCTATAAATTAGTCATGCACTGAATTATTCAGCGTCTTGTTGCTCTTCTGCACGAGCTTTAGCGCGCGCTTCACGTGCTTGCTCAGCTTTAAGCTCTTTAGTGTGACGTAGTTCGTCACGCTCTTTACGTTGCTCTGATTTACGCTCGTTACGTTCAGCTTGGTTAGCGATGAAAGATGCTAGCTCTTTCTCTGCCCACTCTTGTGCTAGAGCTTCAGTTTCGAAACCAGACTCACGCTTAGATACTGTAGTGCTGCGAGACGTTACTTGACGAGTAATCTCTGCACACCAACCGTTGCGTTTTTCTGTAAGGCGGATATCAAATTTTTTGTTCTTAGACATGTTCTATTTTTTCCTAAGGGAGATCATTAAGGGATCGGTCAACTTTGATAACTCCATCTAAGTGAGCATCTTTTAACACCATCCCTTGGTAAGCGCGGTATTAGAGCACAAATCAATGAATATTGCTGCAAATATTTGCAGCGGATCACACTCCAATGCTGCAAATCGTTTGCGCCTAATTTCAATCGGTTCATAACTCTCGGTTCACCATCAACTTCTATCCTATTTTATCGATAACAATGAAATGAACTATGCTCAAACAGAGATAAATGAAAGAGATACCTGCTTGCTCAGGTTTATAGACTCTACTGTCTCACCTACTCCGCTCATAATTAAAATAGCTAAGGAGTTGCTATGGATAGCTTCATCAAAAATTTACCCAAAGTTGAGCTGCACTTACATATAGAAGGCACATTAGAGCCAGAGCTGATGTTCCAACTCGCCAAGCGTAATAACCTGTCGATTCCCTTTGAGACCCCAGACCAAGTTCGAGACGCGTACCAGTTCCACAATCTTCAATCCTTTCTCGATATCTATTACCAAGGTGCAAACGTACTGATTCATGAACAAGATTTCTACGACCTGACGTGGGCTTATCTGTTGAAGTGTCAGCAAGATAATGTGGTTCATACTGAGATCTTCTTCGACCCTCAGACTCACACTGAACGCGGCATTGACTTTGAAGTCATCGTTGGCGGGATTACTCGAGCTTTGAATCAAGTGGAGCAAGAGCTTGGTATCAGCAGCCAACTGATCATGTGCTTTCTGCGTCATCTCGATGAAGACAGCGCTTTTGAAACACTCAAACAAGCCCTTCCTTATAAAGATAAGATCATTGCCGTTGGGTTAGATTCATCAGAACAGGGCAATCCACCAGAGAAGTTTAAACATGTATTCCAAGAAGCGATCAACCAAGGCTTTCTGACTGTCGCGCACGCCGGAGAAGAAGGCCCAGCACAAAATATTAGCGACGCACTGAGCTTGCTAGGCATTACCCGAATTGATCATGGCGTTCGCTGTGTAGAAGATGAAGAGTTGATGGAACAGCTAATAGCAAAACGTACACCACTGACCGTCTGCCCGCTGTCGAATACCAAGCTCAAGGTGTTTGAGACCATGCAAGAGCACAACATCGTCGAGTTGCTGAGAAAAGGGCTGTGCGTCACCATCAATTCCGATGATCCGGCTTACTTCGGCGGCTATATGAATGATAACTTCCTCGCCGTCGCCAATGCTCACCCAGTGACCAAAAACGAATTGGCGCAGTTCAGTATTAATGCCATCGAAGCCAGTTTTATCTCGCCTCACGCCAAGGAAGATCTCATCACACAGGTACGCCAATACCTTGCTGCGAGTACTTAATGAGTTATCAAGATCAAAAAGGGAAGCTCTGAGCTTCCCTATCTATATCAATAGATAACTAATTGGCTTAGCCCGTGTGACCATCCACTCTTGGCGTTAACAGCATCATCCCAAATTTCCAGATAAATAGACCGAACGCTAACGTCCATAAACCCGCGCTGATATTGACCATCTCAAATAAATACGCCGGGAAGAATGTCACACCTAAACTACGAACGAGTGCCGCGATAAATATAGCCGAGAACGCCAAAGCCATACTTGGCCCTTTATAGATAGCACGGCCAGTATGTCCCATTGTCACGCGCGTGATCATCGCCAGAATTAACCCACTCAAACCGCCAATCGCAAACAGGTGCAGCATGTTATGGCTCGCGAACGGGTTATCTAGCAAACCGCGTAACAGCAAGCTGAGAGGGATACATAGGTAAGCCGCATGCAGCGACCACACCAAGGGTTCTGATAGTGTTGTCCAAGGCTTCCAGCGGATAAAGCGCACCAACTGTGTCACACCTGCAAATACCATCAACTCATTGCCGACTTGAGCAAAGGTCAATGGGAAGAAGCTCAACACAAATAAGCCAACCAAAGGTAGATTGGCTAACCATTCCAACCAAACCAAGGGCTGCGCTTTTTCGAAATCAAAACGACGCGCTGTGAAGAATGGGATTACTCGCCCACCCATCACTGATAAGAGCAAGGTAAACCACCACAACATAGCCTGCCAAACTGCAGACGATGGGAATGGAGGCATCCCCTTAATGGTCGCGTAACTAGCAAAGTTCGCCACGATAGCCAATATAAACAGTGGCACAAAGAATAGATTCTTCCAGCCTTTCGACTTCACGACTCGGAAACCAATTTCGTAGGCGGCGAAGATTAAGAACAGCGCCTCAACCGACGAGATCAGCCATAACGGAGCGGGTGTCCAAAACAGAATACGAGGTGCGAGCCACAAACCGACTAGCGCAGCTAATCGATAATGCTTGGTGCCATTGACACCCGTCCACGTTTGTACTGCCGTTAACACAAAACCGACCACTATCGCCATTGAGAAACCAAACAGCATCTCATGCACGTGCCACCACAGTGCGGGAACTTTTAAAATCTCAGGCTGACCGTTTTGGAACATGATGACCCAAGCGACAATCGCGATCACTGCATAGAGACTGCCTAAAAAGAAGAAAGGTCGAAAGCCTAAACGCAGGTAGGCTGGAATCGCGTCTTCTACACTTTTATCTGTGATATTTAACAAACTCGCTCCTAATTCTCAGATAAGCGGCCAAGGTATTACCTAAACCAAATTTTGTATGCATCAAATCCGATGCAATATGCAGATAACGCTGCATGAAACGCGCCAATTAGATAAAACCAGTAAAAACAGCGACTCACGAGATTCACTAGCCAATAAACAAGTCAAAAAAACACAACCAAAAGAGTCATAAGGACATATAGATGTATAAATAGAAACTTACTGACTTTTGGTATCTCGCCACATATAGTAAGACTAGACTTAAATGGAACAACTCAGACAAGGAATGCGATGTATATTTTTGGTTATGGCAGTTTAATCAACTCATCTTCACGCCAGCTTACCGGTCAGACAGGGCAAGCGATCCCTGCGATTGTTCATGGCTTAATTCGCCATTGGAGCAAGATCGATGACAGCTATGTGTTATCACCTTTGATCGTCAATCTCGGCGAGGGACAAGTGAATGGTGTGTTGCTTGAGGTGGATGATATTGCACTGGCTGAGTTTGATCGCCGTGAGCGTGGTTATCACCGAATCGAGTTAAAGGCCTCTCAGATAGAAAGCCAAGATGAGTTCAAACAGGATCAATCTATCTGGGTTTACATCAAAGACGAGATTGAAGCACCTTGCGAAAACAGCCCTATCGTCCAAACCTATGTCGATACGGTATTGGCAGGATGTTTAGAGGTGTCTGAAAGCTTTGCGGCGCACTTCGTTAAACACACACAAGGTTGGCATCACCCATTAGAAAATGATCGCCACCAGCCTAAATACGGCAACCTTGCTGGGGTTTCCGATCACCATCACAGTGTGATTGATGGCTTGATACTAACTGTACGCAGCTAGTTGATTTAGGTTGGTGAACACATTGACTCACCAACCTAAAGTGAGCTTAAACGACACGAATACCTGCTGGCATCGCACGTTCAGGTGTTAGCAATACACTTTCAGATTCATCTTCCGTTTCTGCACAAAGCAACATGCACTCAGAAGTGTGGCCTCTCATCTTCGCCTTCGCTAGATTGCACAAAACAACAACCTGCTTACCCATCAACTCTTCTTCTGTGTAGTAAGGGACTAGGCTGGTCACCGTTTGCAGTGTCTTGTCACCAACATCCACTTGCACTATGTAAAGCTTGTCGGCGTTTTCATGACGCACAACCTCAATGATCTTACCCACACGCATTTCTAACTTAGCAAAGTCACCATAAGAGACAGTATCCATTTCTCACTTCCTATATTGGTTTATTTTCACTCATTAAATCATTTACTAAAATTAAGTAAAATGTAAATGTTTACACTAGCATTAAACCTAATAATTACAAGCGGTAAAGATCTCATTACTGGAAGTAAAATGAGAGTTTCGTTGCCTTACTATCATTGTCGGTGTTAAATAGATGAAGCAATGTATAGAGGTTAAAAATGGCAACAATTAAAGATGTAGCAAAGGAAGCTGGTGTTTCTGTTGCAACCGTATCTCGAGTGATCAACAAGTCTCCCAAGGCGAGTGCAAGCTCGGTAGAGTCTGTAACTAAAGCGATGTCTAAACTTGGCTATCGACCGAATGCCAATGCTCGAGCGCTGGTAAGCCAAAGCACGAACACTGTTGGTGTATTGGTCGGTGACATCTCCGATCCCTTTTTTGGCACGCTGGTTAAGGCTGTCGACAATGTCGCTCGTGAGAACGGAAAACATATCCTTGTCGGTAATGGCTCGCACGATCGTGAAGAAGAGAGACAAGCGATTGAATTGCTGATTAACAGCCGTTGTGACGCCCTGGTGATCCACTCTAAAGGCCTCACCGACGAAGAACTGATTGCCTATGCAAAAGAGGTCAAAGGCTTAGTACTGCTCAACCGTTATATTGCTGAGATTGCCAACCACTGTATTTTCTTAGACAACAAAAAAGGTGCGTATCTTGCGACGGAATATCTGATCCGCCATGGCCATAAGAACATTGCCTGTATCGCCTCATCGCATAGCATTGAAGATGCCGATGAGCGTATCCAAGGTTACTTAGCGGCACTCTCAGATTACAAAATAGCGCTCTCTGACAGCTATATTGAATACTCAGCGCCGACCAGTGACGGTGGCGAATACGCCATGACTAACCTTCTGACTAAGTCACTGCCAATCACTGGCATTGTGGCGTACAACGATTACATGGCAGCTGGTGCTTTGTCTGTCCTTGATGAAAACGGTATTCAAGCGCCAGACAAAATGTCGATCATCGGTTTCGATGATGGTTTGATTGCCCGCTATGTTCATCCAAAGCTCACCACTATTCGCTACCCGATTCAGATGATGGCAGAGAAAGCGACACGACTCGCGTTGCACTTAGCCAAAGGTGAAAACACCTCAACTGAACCAATGATGTTCTCTCCAACTCTGGTACGCCGTAATTCGGTAGAGAAAGTCTAGGTTCTGGTCGACTCATCAAGCAATAAACAAAAAAAAGCCCTAACAGAATCGCTTCTGTTAGGGCTTTCCTACCTTACTCAGATACTCAACAATTGCGCTTAATAAACCGCACTCTTGTTGAGCGCCACTTTTGCTCATCCCCCAAGAACAACGCGATAATTCACATCGTCCTATTCACAAACAAAAGATATTGACGTAACCGCTTTGAGCTAGAGCGTACTAGTTTGAAGAATCCCCCGAAAATTCAAACTGGTAACAGGTACTGTAGTTATATTCTTGTTCAGGCTTGAGAATACAACTGTCCTGCTTCCACTCTGGGTGGTTAGGAGAGTCAGGTAAGAACTGGGTTTCTAGCGCCAAACCAGCGTAGTCTTCATAGCTGCCACCACTTCGGTTTGGTGTGCCACCAAGCCAGTTTCCGGTGTATAGCTGCATTGCAGGTTTGGTTGAAAATACTTTTAGTGTGACGAGCGCATCTGGTGAGGTTACGGTCGCGGCGCATTGAGTGCGTTTGCAGCCATCAGCCAATAAGAAAGAGTGGTCGTAACCCTTTGCTGCTTTCTGCTGTTCATCGCCCAACAAACGCTCTGAGATCATCATAGGCTGATTGAAGTCAAAGCTGGTCGATTTCACTGATTTAAGGTTACCTAACGGAATACCCACCGAATTGGTCGGTAAGAACTGATTAGCATTGATACTGACAATGTGTGACAAACAGTCGTGTCCAGCTTCAGCGCCAAGTAGATTGAAGTACGCATGATTCGTTAGGTTGACTACAGTCGGCTTGTCTGTGGTTGCAGAGTAATTAATGGAAACTCGATTGTCTTCGGTGATGTCATAACGCACCGACACATTCAAATTCCCCGGAAATCCTTGGTCGCCATCAGCAGACTCAAGAGTAAACACCACTGACGTTTCGGTTTGCTCGGCAATATTCCAACGGCGTTTATCAAATCCGTTCGGGCCACCATGTAAGGTATTGCCCGCTTGGTTGGTTTCCAGCTTGCAATTCTGACCATCAATTTTGAAACGACCATTAGCAATGCGGTTAGCATAACGGCCAACAGTTGTGCCCATATAGCTGGCTTGTTTATCGAAGTTCTCCATTGAGTTAACACCCAACAAAACTTCTCTTTTGTTTCCTTTTACTGGCAGGATACAGCTCAACCATGTTGCACCAATATCCATGAATGTCACTTGCATGCCATGCGTATTTGATAGCGTCACTAACTGAGCGGGTTGGCCATCATAGGCAGGAGTCTGCGTCATGGATTGATGCAGGTTTTGCTCTTGTGTCATTCTAAATTCCTTCTAGTGCCAGTAAAAAGCCTCTACCTGAAGTAAAGGCTTTAGCATTTGGCCTACCATGATCTTTTTACTTGGTAAGCTCTATATTAAATCTCGAAGCCGTTAGATTACTTCAACTAAGCCTGCTCCGTCTTTCGCTTGGCACACATAAATAGATTCTTTTAGACCCGTCGCCGCTTGATATTTCTGCTCAACGGTTGTTTTGATTTCATCAACCAATGCAGGTGGAACTAATGCCACAATACAACCACCGAAACCACCGCCAGTCATACGCACGCCACCTTGTTCACCGATCACTTCTTTGACCATATCAACCAGCGCATCAATCTCTTTCACCGTGATTTCAAAATCATCACGCATTGATGCATGCGATTCAGCCATCAACTCGCCCATACGCTTCATATCATGAGTGCGTAGAGCTTGAGCCGCTTCAACAGTACGGTCATTTTCAGTAATCACGTGACGAGCACGTTTCGCGACCATTTCATCCAATTCAGACTCTTTCGCTTTGAATTGCTCAATGGTCACATCACGAAGTGCCGGAACACCAAAGATGCGCGCCGCTTCTTCACACTGTTCACGACGTGTGTTGTATTCGCTGTCGACTAAGCCGCGTTTCTTGTTTGAGTTAATGATAACCACAGCCATATCTTCTGGCATTGAAACCGCTTGAGTCTCTAGGCTACGACAATCCAAAAGCATCGCGTGGTTTGCGCGACCTTCTGCAGAGACCATTTGGTCCATGATGCCGCAGTTACAGCCCACAAATTCGTTTTCGGCCTGCTGACCATTTAGCGCCACTTCAGCTTGGCTGATCTCTAGGTTATAAAGCACCTTGAATGTTTGACCAATCACCACTTCCAGCGCCGCAGAAGAACTTAAACCTGCACCTTGAGGCACGTTGCCCGTTACAGAGATGTCTGCACCTGTAAATTCAAAGCCGCGACCTTTTAAGCACTTCACCACACCACGAATGTAGTTCGCCCACATCTTGTCTTGTTGGAATGTGATCTCTTGAGTTAAATCGAACTCATCGACTGCATTACCGTAGTCCACTGATACTACGCGAACAATGTTGTCGTCACGCTTAGCCGCGGCGACTACCGTTTGGTAGTTAATGGCACACGGTAGAACAAAACCATCGTTGTAGTCAGTGTGCTCGCCGATCAGGTTCACACGACCTGGTGCTTGGATAATATGAGTCGCTTGGTAACCAAGGACTTGCTCAAAAGATGCTTTCACGTTTTGGATTAGGTCAGACATAAGTAAACTCTCTGGTTAAACTCTTTGTTCAATTGGTTATGGCCCCTTCACGGCACCACTTTAATTCTTTTAGATTCCCTATATCGTTCGTCGCTCACGGTAGGGAATGACAACATCAGCGACTAAACTTCTAAACTTCTATACTTCTATACTTCTAAGCTTCTAAGCTTCTAAGCTTCTAAACTTATGGGCTTCTCACCTGTCGTCATTCCAGAATCGAGGGACGAGATATCAGGAATCTCACTCGTTATCTACGAAACAGGCTATTCCTGATCTTTATAGTGAACGTCACTCAAATCACGAAGACGCTGCGCTGCTTGTTCTGCGGTTAAATCACGCTGAGACTCAGCCAACATTTCGTAGCCGACCATGAACTTGCGAACCGAAGCACTACGTAGCAATGGCGGGTAGAACAACGCATGCAGTTGCCAGTGATCGATGTCCGTGCCTTCTTCAAAGAACGGCGCATAGTGCCAACCCATTGAGTACGGGAATGAGCATTGGAACAAGTTGTCGTAACGACTGGTCAGCTTCTTAATCGCAAGCGCTAAATCATCACGCTGCTCGTCAGTCAGTTCGCTCATACGGCGAATGTGCGTTTTTGGTAGCAACATGGTTTCAAATGGCCACGCCGCCCAGTAAGGCACCACCGCAATCCAATGTTCAGTTTCAACCACAGTGCGAGAGCCGTCTTTCATTTCAGCTTCAACGTAATCCACTAAAAGATTCGAACCTTGTTGTTCGAAGTACTCTTTTAACAATTTCTCTTTGCGTTCAATCTCGTTGGGCAAAAAGCTGTTTGCCCATATCTGACCGTGCGGATGAGGCTGAGAACAGCCCATGGTCTCGCCTTTGTTTTCAAACGCTTGAACCCATAGGTAGTCTTTACCTAGCTCTTCAATCTGTTCATTCCATGTGTCGATAACACCGCGAATCTTGTTTACTGGTAACTCTGGCAGCGTTTTGCTGTGGTCCGGAGAAAAACAGATCACGCGGCTCAACCCGCGAACACCTTGGGTCTTGAATAGAGGGTTATCAGACTCTGGAGCGTCAGGTGAATCAGGCATCAACGCCGCGAAGTCATTACTGAATACATAAGTGCCGTCGTAATCTGGGTTTTCGTCGCCCGAGATACGCGTATTGGTTGGGCACAAGAAACACTCTTTCTCATACGCAGGAAGCTGCGCAGTCGATGGTTTTTCATCTTGGCCACTCCAAGGACGTTTTGCTCGGTGCGGTGATACTAAGATCCACTGACCCGTTAATGGGTTATAACGACGATGCGGGTGGTCTACTGGGTTAAATTCAACTTTTGACATGTTTAGATTGCTCTCAAATTTTGTGTCTTGGTCAATTCACCAAGATGAATAATTCTTCTACAAGGAGATTCCCTATCACGCTCGTGCCTCGCTGTAGGGAATGACGTGTAATCTCGTTGTGCTATTTGTGCAAAGGCCACCACTTCATAGCCTTATGCTCATCCGTCATTCCAGAATAAAGGCACGAGATATCTGGAATCTCTATTTTTTCAATAGCTTAAAAGTTCTTTAGTAACCTTGTGGGTTATTCGACTGCCAATTCCATGTATCCGCCGTCATCTCCATCACGCTACGCGTCGCCTTCCAGCCAAGCTCGCGCTCTGCTTTTTCAGTACTTGCCCAACATTCGGCAATGTCACCTGCGCGGCGTGGGCAAAGTTCATAAGGAACCGGTTTGCCCGATGCTTGTGCGAAGGCTTCAACCATCTCGAGTACACTTGAGCCTTTGCCCGTACCTAGGTTGTAAATGTGTAAACCCGCCTTCTCGCCAACCGCTTTCAATGCGGCTACGTGTCCGTCCGCTAAATCCATAACATGAATATAGTCGCGAACGCCTGTGCCATCGACTGTTGGGTAATCGTTTCCAAAAACAGCCAATTTGTCGCGACGACCTACCGCTACTTGAGCAATAAACGGCATCAGATTGTTTGGGATACCTTGTGGGTCTTCACCCATAGTGCCCGATGGATGTGCGCCAACTGGGTTAAAGTAGCGCAGTAACGTCACGCTCCAGTCGTTTTCGGCGTTGAACAAATCACTCAAACATTCTTCGACCATGTACTTACTGCGACCATAAGGATTAGTTGTTGCACCCGTTGGAGAGCTTTCAGTAATTGGCACCACTTCTGGATCACCGTAAACGGTAGCCGAAGAGCTAAATACAATGCTCTTCACACCCGCTTTCTTCATGCTGCGAGCTAACACCAATGATCCATTGACGTTGTTATCGTAGTACTCCAAAGGTTTAGACACCGACTCCCCAACCGCTTTCAGGCCAGCAAAGTGAATCACGGCTTGGATATCGTTTTCTGAAAACACGCTATCTAGAAAAGATTGATCACGAATGTCGCCAAGATAAAAAGTTGGTCGCTTACCGGTCAATGATTCGATTCGCTCCAGTACTAGCTCTTTGCTGTTGCAAAGGTTATCAACAATGATTGGCTCCATACCCGCCTGTATCATTTGAATACATGTATGACTTCCGATATAACCCATGCCGCCCGTAACCAGTACTTTCACAATCAACCTCTCTTTGTCGTCATTCTTGGACTAACTCGAACTGACATTCAGCTCAGTAGCACCGTATGCCAGAAATAGTAGCAGCCATTTTGACTATAATTCTGTGATCAAAACCACGAAGTGTAAACGTTTACACTAACTCATATCATTGTTACTGAACGTGACATAGGGAGAATCTATAAACAAACACATCTAATTCATTGAATTTTAATAAGATAATTATAGATAGTTAGATTTGAGACATCATAGAGGAGTTGAGCATTTATTTTACTAAAAGTTAATGCAATGACTTCCAGTTTGATTACAATAGGTCTGTAGAATAAAGAGGTGCATTGCTTTTTTACTAAATACCAATTTCAAAGCAGCGCAATGTTCCAATAACAGGAAGTGAGTATGGCAACGTTAAAAGATATCGCGACTGAAGCGAATGTATCATTGGCTACAGTTTCAAGGGTTCTCAATGAAGATCCAACATTAAGCGTCAAGGAAGAGACCAAAAGGCGTATCTTTGAAATTGCAGAGAAGTTGGAATACAAAACCAGCAGCTCACGAAAAACCGTTAGCAGTAAAAAACAAAACCATCACTTTCTAGCACTGTATAACTACAAGCAAGAAGCCGAGGTTAACGACCCTTACTATCTATCGATTCGCCACGGGATTGAAACCCAATGTGAAAAGATGGAAGTTAAGCTAACCAACTGTTATGAAAGTAAAATACAGATCAATTCAGCACCGATCACAGGTGTTTTGTTGGTGGGAAGAATGACACCAGAGGTTATCGAGCAAGCTAAGAAGCTGAGCGATAATATCTGTTATGTCGATTTTACCGATCACTCAGAACCATATGACTCTGTCGATATCGACCTGGCTTTGATCAGCAAAGAGATCACCAACTTCTTTATCAACCAAGGCTATGAGCGCATCGGCTTTATTGGTGGCCAAGACGACGTCAACACCCCTGATATTCGTGAAGTCGCTTTTGCTGAATATGGTGGCCTCAAAAATGTTGTCAGTGAGCAAGACATCTACCGCGGTGACTTCTCTAGCTCTTCAGGTTACAAGCTTGCAAAACAGATGCTCGCGACAGGTGACTACCCTAAAGCCATGTTTATTGCGTCAGATTCCATCGCAATTGGCGTTTTACGAGCAGTTCATGAGCACGGATTAAACATCCCTGAAGATATTGCGCTGATCAGTGTAAACGACATCCCAACAGCTAAATTTACCTTCCCATCTTTATCAACGGTTCGTATTCACTCTGAACTGATGGGAATTCAAGGCGTTAACCTGCTGATTGAAAAAGTACGCGACGGCCGAACCATCCCACTACGTGTCTATGTACCAAGCAAACTCAAGCTGCGCGATACAACAAAATAATTAAATATATCAAGTAGATAAATAAAGGCTGCCTTTGTTGAAGGTGGCCTTTTTTGTGCCCGTCACATACATCAATCTCCACGTATCCCCCTCTTTAATCTGCTACATAAATCAGCCAATAGCATTCTTTTAAGTGGATCACACAGCACCGTAAAAAGACCATAAAAAACGTGATGAAGTTAAAGTAAAACGTTTTCACCAATTTCATTTAGTAAAACTTTTACTAATAATTACCTCAGTCCAAAAATACTCGTATTCACTACGACCCAATTACGCATAAGAACGTCGGTCAGCAAACTGCATTCAGACCGAGAGAGAGGCAACGTGAACAACTGGGAAAACTTCCTGAACTTACATGAGAACCGTATGGCACCGCGTGCATACTTCTTCTCGTACGCATCAGAAAAAAATGCAAAAACGTTTCAGCGTGAACTGAGCAGCCACTTCCAACTATTGAGTGGCCAATGGAATTTCAGCTATTTCACCAATCCGCTATTGGTTCCTGAAGAGTTCTATTCTCAGGAAATGAGCGACTGGGGAAACATCACGGTTCCAAACATGTGGCAAATGGAAGGCCACGGCGATCTTCAATACACAGATGAAGGTTTCCCATTCCCAATTGATGTGCCTTTCGTACCATCAGACAACCCAACCGGCGCATACCAACGCTCTTTCTTCCTTGGCGAAAGCTGGGACGAGAAACAAACCATCATCAAATTTGATGGCGTTGAAACTTACTTCGAAGTTTACGTAAACGGCGAGTACGTGGGCTTCAGCAAAGGCAGCCGCCTAACCGCTGAGTTCGATATCTCTAGCCAGGTAAAAGCAGGCAACAACCTACTTTCTATTCGAGTGATGCAGTGGGCCGACTCTACCTACATTGAAGACCAAGACATGTGGTGGACGGGCGGTATCTTCCGTGACGTTTACCTAGTAGGTAAAGAACAACTGCACGTTCAAGACGTTACCGTTCGCACTGACTTCGACGACGCTTACCAAAGCGCGACCCTGTTATGCAAAGTGGAACTAGAAAACCTAGCAGCAGCGGCAAACGCAACCCTTGAGTACGCATTGCTCGATGGCAGCCAAGTTATCTCCCAAGGCTCAGTAGATAACTTAACTGTTCCTAACCAACAGACTGGCGGCAATGCGAACACTCAATTCTCTATCGATGTCGTGAACCCTGTTCAATGGAATGCTGAAAACCCATACCTTTACCAACTGTTGCTGACGCTAAAAGACACAGACGGCGAAGTGCTAGAAGTGATTCCACAGCGCGTTGGTTTCCGAGACATTAAAGTTCGCGATGGTCTGTTCTACATCAACAACAAATACGTGATGCTGCATGGTGTAAACCGTCACGACAACGACCACCTGAAAGGTCGTGCTGTGGGCATGGATCGCGTTGAGAAAGACTTGGTGTTGATGAAGCAACACAACATCAACTCAGTACGTACTGCGCACTACCCGAATGACCCACGTTTCTACGAACTGTGTGACATCTACGGCCTGTTCGTGATGGGTGAAACCGATGTCGAAACTCACGGCTTTGCTAACGTTGGCGACCTAAGCCGCATCACTAACGATGCAGCATGGGAAGCGGTGTTTGTTGAACGTATCGAACGTCATATCCACGCTCAGAAGAACCACCCTTCTATCATCATGTGGTCGCTAGGTAACGAGTCTGGTTACGGTTGCAACATCCGCTCTATGTACGATGCAGCAAAAGCAATTGATGACACGCGTCTGGTTCATTATGAAGAAGACCGTGATGCTGAAGTAGTCGACATCATTTCAACCATGTACTCACGTGCTCAACTGATGAATGCCTTCGGTGAATTCCCACACGAAAAACCACGCATCATCTGCGAATACGCACACGCAATGGGTAACGGCCCGGGTGGTTTAACTGAATACCAAAACGTGTTCTACAAGCATGACGCAATTCAAGGTCACTATGTTTGGGAATGGTGTGACCACGGCATTCTAGCGCGTGATGAAGCAGGCACAGAGTTCTACAAATACGGCGGTGACTACGGTGACTACCCGAACAACTACAACTTCTGCATGGACGGTTTGATCTACCCAGACCAAACGCCAGGCCCTGGCTTGAAAGAGTACAAGCAAGTGATTGCCCCAGTGAAGCTTCGCGATTTCGATGCACAAACGGGCACCTTCACGGTAGACAACAAACTTTGGTTCTCAAACATCGATGACTACACCATCACTGCGGAAATCCGTGCTGAAGGTGAAACCATTGCTGTGCAACACATCAAGATTGAAGAACTGGCAGAAAACTCGAGCCGTGAACTGACACTTAACTTGCCACAACTTGATGAGCGCGAAGTGTTTGTGAACTTTACCGTGCGCAAGGATTCTCGTACGCCTTACAGCGAAGCGAACCACGACATCGCGGTGTATCAATTCCAAGTGAAAGAGAACACAGCACAGCTAGAAGCCTTCACTAACAACAATGCGACAGCACTGAATGTGGAAGAGTCTCGTTTAGCTTACCTAATCAAAGGCCACAACTTCGCACTGAACTTCTCGAAAGTGAACGGCAAGCTGACGTCATGGTTGGTCAATGGCGAAGAGATGATTAAGTCAGAACCACGAATCAACTTCTTCAAGCCAATGATCGATAACCATAAACAAGAGCACGATGGTTACTGGGAGCCTGCACACTTGCAAATTATGCAGGAGCACTTCCGTAGCATTGACCTTGAATGCGTTAACGTTGAACAGGTAAATGGCAAGGTAGAGATCACCACCACCAGCATCATTGCTCCACCAGTATTCGATTTCGGCATGCGTTGTGAATATCGCTACCAAGTTAATGCTGAAGGCCAATTGAACGTTGAGCTAAGCGGCGAACGTTACGGTGAGTACCCTCATGTAATTCCTGTGATTGGTTTTGATATGGGCATCAACGGCGACTTCGACCAAGTCCAATATTACGGACGCGGCCCTGAAGAGAACTACCAAGACAGCAAGCAAGCCAACATGATTGATGTGTACCAATCAACCGTTGCAGACATGTTCGAGAACTACCCGTTCCCACAGAACAACGGCAACCGCCAACACGTTCGTTGGGCTGCGCTTTCAAGCCGCGCGGGTAATGGTATTGCAGTAAAACCACAGCAAGAAATCAACTTCAGCGCATGGTTCTACACCAACCAAAACCTGCACCAAGCACAACACACCATTGAGCTAGAGAAAAGCGGTTACATCACGTTAAACCTAGATCACCAAGTGATGGGCTTAGGCTCTAACTCTTGGGGCAGCGAAGTGCTCGATTCTTACCGCGTTTACATGGACGAGTTCCGCTACGGTTTAACTCTGATTCCATTCCAAGCAGGCGATTGCGATGCGCAGCACCTAATCAATCACAACTTTGGCGATGAGTTTTTTACGGTGAATGCACCAAAAGCTCAACCACAACTGAACGAGGCATAAGCGATGATCGTTTTAGAGAACTTAGAACAATTTAAAGTCGTCTACCGCGATGGTCGTAAATGGCAACGCTGTGTAGAAGCGATTGAAAACATCGGAAACATCAAAGATGGCGTGATGTATTCAATTGGTGATTCACTGGCTTACATGATTGAAGACGGTGTGGCTCGTAACACAGAAAACTTCACCGGTAATCGTCGTTACTTCGACGTGCACTACTACCTAGAAGGCCGTGAAACGGTTGAATTCGCAGCGAAATCAGAGCTAGAGCAGATCCAAGCTTATAGCGATGAAACCGACCGCGAACACCTAATGGGGAACGGTGAAACTCGTGAGCTAGCTGAAGGCCAAGTGGCGATCTTTGACAACAATCAGGCTTACCGTTTCCACGGTGATAACCGAGTTCGAAAAGTGGTACTGAAAGTGACCATTGAAGACGGTTACTTCCTCAATAAATAAACAATAACGCTATCTATTCACAGTATGTTGGAGCCTTGCCGTTCAAGGCTCCAACATGCTGAACAAAGCCTCAATGCTTCCTCCCTACAAGGAAGCATTGAGAAATAACGACTATAATTACGTGATTCCTCGGAGGACACTATGTCTGAATCTGTACGCGGTAAGTTAGGCAAATTTGCCCTACTCTCCATGACATTTGCAGCGGTATTTAACGTTCGCAACATTGTAAACAACAACATCGAATTGGGATTGAGTTCAGCCCCTATCTTTTTGCTCGCGACCCTTATTTACTTCATTCCGTTCGTGTTCATCATTGCTGAATTCGTATCAGCAAATAAAAATTCTGAGTCAGGCATGTATGACTGGCTAAAAAAACCACTAGGCTCAAAAGCAGCCTACCTAGGTTCCTTCCTATACTGGTTCGTAAACCTTTTCTGGTTTGTATCCCTGCTACCAAACGTAATCGCCTATGCGTCTTACGCGATGTTGGGCTATGAATACGCCTTCTCGCCAGTCGTCACATCGGCTATCTCGATTGCTCTGTTTGCTGCAGCAACTCACATCTCAACTAAAGGCGCGAGCTGGCTAGGTAAGATTGCCGAGATCGTGGCCTACGGTGTATTTGCTCTGTTCGCGATTTACGTTATCGGTGCACTAATGGCACTGGGCGGCAACCATGAGCCAGTAGAACCAATCACGCTTGAAGCAATGACACCGACCATCAACTGGGCAACGCTAGGTATCATGTGTTGGATCTTCCAAGCAGCCGGTGGTGCAGAAACCGCAGCCGCTTACCTAAACGATGTTAAGGGCGGTCACAAGTCTTTCATCAAGGTTATCATTGGTGCAGGTATCGCAATCGGCGCAATGTACGCAGTGGGCTCTCTTCTAGTAAACGTATTCGTTGCTCGTGATGAACTGACCTACGCTGGCGGCATGGTTGAAATCTTCACAGGTATGGCGAACTACTTCGACATTTCACAATCTCTAACGGGTCGCTTCGTCGGTATTATCCTATTCGTTGCTATGTTCGGTTCGATGATGATGTGGACAGCAGCTCCAGTAAAAATTCACTTCTCTGAAATCCCTAAAGGTGTTTACGGCGAGAAGACAACAGAGCTTAACGAACACGGCGTGCCAGTACGTGCAGCTTGGTGGCAGTTCGCGTTTGTATTCGTGATGCTTGTGGTGAACGGCTTCGGCTCTGAATCTGTACAAGACATGATGAATACAGCAATCAATCTAACAGCAGGTACCGCAATGCTACCGCCAATCTTCATCATGGTGGCCTACTTTGTATTCCGCTTGAAACACGACGACACACCGCGTGATTTCCGCATGGGTACTCGAGTTCAAGGTATGGCAGTAGTATCGGTACTGATTGGTATCTTCATTGTGAGCATGACAGCATCGGCATTCCCGACAGGTGTTGACCTTGTTCAAGCCTTCTTCATCAACGTCTTCATGACAGCGGTATTCTCTGGTATCGCATGGTGGTGGATCTCTCGCTTTGAAAAGAAGCAAGCAGGTAAAGAAGCAAAGCTAGAAACGGCTAAGCAGTCGTAATCCAGAATCTATACATCTAGTTAAAAGCGCCTTAATTGGCGCTTTTTTTGTTTTAAATCAGATAATTAAAATAAAAACCCCCAAAAATAAAACGGCGTTCCGTCAAGGTTTCAGTTCACGAAAAACACCAATTAATAGGTAATAAAACTCAAATAAAAACCAAGGTAAAACATTAACTAAATTTATTTACTCAAGGTCACATATTTGATCAATTTCGATTAACTTCCCGCCGCTTAATCTTTAATCTTCTTGCTGAAGAGACAAACTGATTCATATAAAGAAAGCGACAAAAAAGCCCCTACACGCCTTATAAATCGTCGCTCATGAAACAAGCAATCTCTTCAATGAACTTCTTAATCTTTAACTCTTTGTTTTGGTAATAAGTTTACTGAAATACCAAAGAAAAAAAATCCCAAAGAAGTCCGATCGTAAATCTATAAAAACAACAATGAGCCAACCCTGACAAAACAAAGCGGGTGTTTGCCAAACCAACATAACAATAAAAGTGCGGCCTAGAGCTTCCCTCTCTAGGACCAAGTTATAACGATCATCAACGTGATTCACCGGAGAACATCATGTCCGAAAATAAACGCAGTACGATAGGCAAATTTGCCCTACTGTCTATGACCTTCGCGGCGGTATACAGCTTCAATAACATCATTAATAACAACATCGAGATCGGCCTTTCCTCGGCTCCGATGTTCTTTCTAGCAACCATCTTTTACTTTGTGCCATTTTGTTTGATCGTTGCAGAGTTTGTGTCACTGAATAAAGACTCTGAAGCGGGTGTTTACTCTTGGGTTAAAAGCTCTTTAGGCGGCCGCTGGGCGTTTATTTCAGCTTACACCTACTGGTTTGTTAACCTGTTCTTCTTCACCTCTCTGCTCCCTAGAATCATCGCTTACGCGTCGTATGCGTTCTTAGGTTTTGAGTACATATTCACGCCAATGACCACCGCAATTCTAAGTACTATTTTGTTTGCGGTCGCGACTCATATCTCGAATAACGGTGCGAAATTACTGGGCCCTATCACCTCACTAACATCATCACTGATGCTGCTGCTAACGATGTCTTACATCTTACTATCTGGCGGTGCTTTGGTAGGCGGTATCGAGCCAGCTGACCCAATCACCATTGAAGCCATGACACCAAGCTTCAACTGGGCATTCCTTGGCGTAATCACTTGGATCTTCATGGCGGCAGGCGGTGCAGAATCGGTCGCGGTTTACGTTAACGACATCAAAGGCGGTCACAAGTCTTTCGTTAAAGTCATCATCATTGCCGGTATCTTCATCGGTGCGCTTTACTCGGTAGGATCTGTGTTAGCAAACGTGTTTGTTTCGCGTGAAGAGCTTAAATTCACAGGCGGCTCAGTTCAGGTATTTGAAGGGCTAGCAAGACACTTTGGCCTGTCTGAAATCTTGATGAACCGTTTCGTTGGTGTGGTTTCATTCACGGCGATGCTGGGCTCTCTGCTGATGTGGACGGCAACACCCGTTAAGATTTTCTTCTCTGAAATCCCTAAAGGTATCTTCGGTGAGAAAACGGTCGCTCTAAACAAACAAGGCGTTCCAGAGCGTGCGGCTTGGATTCAGTTCTTGATTGTGATTCCACTGATGTTCATTCCGACACTGGCGTCCGATACGGTTCAAGATCTGATGAGTACCATTATCAACATGACAGCTGCAGCATCGATGTTGCCACCGCTATTCATCATGATCGCGTACCTTAATTTACGTTTGAAGTTGGATCACTTACCTCGTGATTTCAGAATGGGCTCACGTATGACAGGCATTACCGTGGTCTCAATTCTGATCGGCATTTTCACTGTTGGCTTCTTTGCGTCAACCTTCCCAACAGGTGCTGACATCATGACCATCATCTTCTACAACGTGGGCGGGATTGTTATCTTCCTTGGCTACGCGTGGTGGAAGTATGGAAAATATGAAAAAAGCTTATCTCCAGAAGAGAAAAAACTAGAAGCAAAACCTGAACCGGCGAACGCTTAGTTTACCCTGCACTCTGATTTAAACTTCGGGCACTCTGACTTAAACTTCAGGCACTCACATTTGGTGAGTGCCTTTTTATTTGTCGGTACATTTCCACTAACCATCTCGATTAAATCAAAGCCATTCAAGAATCAAAACATTCGAACCAACAATCTAACCACCCATCAAACAATTCACCTCCCGAATACTTACAACCCTAGCCATACCTCTGCAAATTCAACTGAAAGTCAAAATAAAAACAAAGTAAATATTTACTAAAAATAGATCGCATTTTTAAACTTAATTAATTTTAAACATCAAAATTATCATTAATATTGGTTTTGCGATCGTAAGTAACCTGACCAATACGCCTTGAAGAGCACCCCATATTAGAAGTCAGAACTGCTTGCGAACCTTCATTTATAACCCCGACACAGAAGTGATTAAAATGAAAAGTAGTTTTACTAAAAACACTCTTATTACAAGCTGTATTCTTGCTGCCTTAAGTACCACTGCCCACGCGGAAGAGTCCGCAGCAAACCACAGTGATACTCAGCCTCCTCAGACAGAAACTGAAACCCTATTTAACTTTTATGGTGAGCTTGGCCTTGGTGGTCACGTGGCACTCGAAGGTGATGATAAAGGCCGCTACGCAGACGGTACTTACATTGAAGCTGGCTTGGCTATCGAGCACGGTAATTGGTTTGGTCTTGCTTATATGGAGGGCTGGACAGTACAAGCCGATGACGAAGGCAATGCTTGGGCAACGGGCCACGGCTGGGGCGGTTTTGAAGGTGGTTTCAACCGCTTTTACGCTGGCTACCGCACAGATAACAAAACAGAATTCATGATTGGTCGTATGGACTCTTCATTAGATGACGTTCAATGGTGGGGTGACCCTACGGTTGAATACGGCTACGCGATCTCAAACACGCGAGACGTGCACCTTGGTGTGAAGATTCAAAACCTAGAAGGCAAGCTTCGCTACAGCGTTTCTTTCGCGCCAGAGTCTGACTTCTCGGAAGACGATGCTCTTGTTCACTTCGGTAAATACGACAGCTTCGCAGACCAATGGAAAGATAAGAACGCCATGGTCAATGGTTACCTTCAATACGATCTGACCGACGACTTAACCCTAATGGGTGGTGGTGAAGTTCGTAACAACGATGGTGGTGAACTATTGCTATTGGGTGCTGAGTACAAAAACTTCGCCACTCGTGTTTGGCACGATACAGATAAAGGCAACCAAGAGTCTTTCGGTAGCGAGTCTGGTATTCAAACCAGTGCATGGTACGAAGCGGCACAAGGCGTTTACCTATCTGCAGCCTACAACTACGCAAACTTTGACGGTGACAATGGCGACAAAGAAATCACCTCTTACATCAATGCTGGCGTTTGGTATGAATACGGCAACGGCGCGTTTGCGACTGCTTTCGATAGCCGCTTTGGCGTAGGCAGCGACACTGAAATCGGCGACGCTCAGGTGTTCGCAATGCAATACTTCTACTGGTAATAACAGGAATTGATCATGAAACTGAATAAATCATTCGCAGCTCTCGCTATCGGTGCAGCCCTTGTCGTTACTGGTTGTGCTTCAAACTCAATCTCTGGCTCAGGCTCTGACACAGAGCAACTGCAAGCCAACGAATTTAAGAACGTTATCGACCGTACTGGCTCACCTGAATACATGCGTGACTACGACTTCGATGACCACCAACGCTTTAACCCATTCTTCGACCTAGGTGCATGGCACGGTCACCTGCTGCCAGACAGTGCAGAAGGCATGGGCGGATTCCCAGGTACAGCACTGCTTACCGAAGAATACATCAACTTCATGGCTGATAACTTCGACCGCCTAAGCGTGTTCAAAGACGGCAAAAAAGTGGCTTTCACTATGGAAGCTTACAGCCTACCGGGAGCATTGGTTCAGACGCTAAAATCTGACGATGTGACCGTAGAAATGACGATGCGTTTTGCCTCAAACCGTACCTCTCTGCTAGAAACCAAAATCACTACCGACTCACCGGTTGAATTGGTGTGGGATGGTGAACTACTAGAAAAGACGCACGCTAAAGAAGGCGTGGCACAAACCGACAAAACAATCGCTGAAACTTACCCTGAGTATGACCGTCAAATCGTCGCAACCGACGATGGCCTAAAGGTGACCTTCGGTAAAGTTCGTTCGACATGGGATCTACTGACTTCTGGTGAGTCTGAATACCAAGTTCACAAGTCGATCCCAACGAAAACCACGGTTGATGGTTTAGCGTTTACTTCAACGGCAAACATTGAAGCATCGACGACTATCTACACCACATACTCGCATGTTCTAACGGCAGAAGAAGCGCAAGCGGAACAGCCTGAAATCAAAAAGATCATGGCAAACCCTACCGACTTCTTAGCGGCATCAGCAGAACGTTGGGAAGGCTATCTTGAGATGGGTTTAACCAACCCGAACGCGACACCAGAGCAAGAGCGTGTTGCGGTTAAAGCGATGGAAACCCTAAACGGTAACTGGCGTGGCGCTGCAGGTGCGATGGAGTTTGACTCTGTGACACCATCCGTGACCGCACGTTGGTTCTCGGGCAACCAAACTTGGCCTTGGGACACATGGAAGCAAGCCCACGCAATGGCTCACTTCAACCCAGATGTAGCGAAAGATAACATCCGCGCGATGTTCGCTTACCAAATTCAGGCTGACGATGCCGTTCGTCCTTGGGATGAAGGTTACGTGCCCGATCTACTCGCTTACAACCTAAGTCCAGAACGTGGCGGCGATGGCGGTAACTGGAATGAACGTAACACCAAACCAAGCCTAGCAGCATGGGCAGTAATGGAAGTCTATAAGACCACCAGCGATGAAGCTTGGCTCGAAGAGATGTATCCAAAGCTCGTGGCATACCACGATTGGTGGCTGCGCAACCGTGACAACAACGGCAACGGCGTACCTGAATACGGCGCAGCACGCGATAAAGCACACAATACACCTGAAGGTGAAATGTACTTCACTGTGGTTCGTGGCGATAAGCACGAGACAGTTATAGGCCAAGCGGCACTGGATAAAGTGATTGCTGAAGGTAACTACGATTACATCGAAAGCCCAGCACAAACTGCCGCGTCTTGGGAGTCAGGTCGTGACGATGCAGCCGCATTTGGTTTCATCGATAAAGACCAGCTAGACGCGTATGTAGCGAATGGCGGCAAGCGCAGCGATTGGGATGTTGAGTTCGCTCAAAACCGCGCTGAAGATGGCACGCTACTGGGCTACTCACTACTGCAAGAATCTGTCGACCAAGCAAGCTATATGTACAGCGATAACAAGTACCTAGCAGAAATGGCTGACATTCTTGGTAAAGACGCAGAAGCGAAAGAGTTCCGTGAAAAAGCTGAGCATCTATCGAACTACATCAACACCTGTATGTTCGACGAAGGCACTAACTTCTTCTACGACATTCGTATCGAAGACAAACCACTAGCGAATGGCTGTGCAGGTAAACCGATTGTAGAGCGTGGTAAAGGCCCTGAAGGTTGGTCACCATTGTTCAATGCAGCTGCCACTCAAGCTAACGCTGATGCAGTTGTTTCTGTAATGAAAGATACAGAAGAGTTCAATACCTACGTTCCACTAGGCACAGCAGCGCTTTCTAGCCCTGCATTTGGTCCAGACATTTACTGGCGTGGACGTGTATGGGTAGACCAGTTCTACTTCGGCCTAAAAGGTATGGACAGCTACGGCTACCGTGACGATGCGATTGAAATGGCAGGCGCATTCTTCGACCACGCCGATGGCTTGGTACAAGACGGTCCTATCCGTGAGAACTACAACCCGCTAAACGGTGAACAACAAGGTGCTCCAAACTTCTCTTGGAGTGCTGCCCACCTATACATGTTATACAACGATTTCTTTACTGACGCAGAGTAAGTAAAAACCTATACCTGTCTTCTGAAATTCAATGAAAATCTAACCTCATAAATTTCAGACTTTGGCACTCAGTTTCTCGCTGAGTGCCTTTTTTATATCTGAAGTAACGTAAGCGAAAAACAAGCACTTAGACCATTTGGCCTACCATGATCCTTTTACTCTGTTCGTTGTACTCAGCTAACACAGGCAAGCTTTTACTCACAAAAAGCAAAGAGTGCTCTTGCTATGAAATCCCATTCAAAAATTTCATCACTCTCACTGAAATATTGGGTTCTGAAGACTTATTCGAATTTTATTTATCCTTATTAGCCTTCCGGACATTAATTTGATAGTCGTTTACTAAATAATAGCTAAACTATAGTGTCGCCTACCCCTTTTTTGAGAAAACCTAAATGCCTAATGCTGATTCCACCCTAAACAAACGTATGGGAATCGTTGCGCTCACCTGGCCAATTTTTATCGAAGTTCTTTTAAGAACCGCACTCAACACCAGTGATGTATTCATGTTATCGGGATACTCGGACAAAGCCGTGTCTGCCGTTGGTGTTATTTCTCAGATATCCTTTTTCCTGATCATTGTCTCGACCATGGTCAGCAGTGGTACGGGTATTCTAATCGCGCAATACAATGGTGCTTCCCGCACTCAAGAGAGCGCTCACGTGGGTGTAGCAAGTATCATTCTGGCCATTATTGCCGGTGTGCTACTGAGTGTGATTGCCGTTCTTGTTGCTGAATATTTTATCCCGCTTTATCAACTCGAACCTCAAGTCGAACAGTACGCGCAAGAATACCTGTTCATCAGTGGTGCTCTCACCTTCAATGTAACCATAGGTGTGGTTCTCACCACTATTTTGCGCAGTCATGGCTATTCAAAGTCACCGATGGTGATCAATATGATTGCAGGTGTCATCAACGTATTCGGTAACTACTGTGCCTTATATCAACCTTTTGGTTTGCCTGTATACGGCGTGCAAGGGGTTGCGACCGCGACCGTCATTAGCCAAGTAATCGGAATGTTGATCTTGATTGGTGTGGTCAGAAGCAAAGGGATTTATCTACCAGTGAAGCAGTTTAAATCTGTGCCGAAAGCCATCTATCAAAAAATCATGAAGATCGGCTCGATGAACGCTGGAGAAGTGCTCTCTTATAACATGGCTCAGATCAGCATTACCTTCTTTGTAGTGCAGATGGGTACGTCTTCACTGGCTGCGTTTACTTACGCACAAAACATCGCTCGCCTCTCTTTTGCGTTTGCACTGGCAATTGGTCAAGGCAGCCAAATCCAAACAGGCTATTACATTGGTAAGGGTTGGATCGACGAGATTACCAAGCGCGTGCAACGTTACTTTGTGGTTGGCTTTATCGCGTCAACCGCGATCACCTGCATGGTGTATGTGTTCCGTTTCGAAATTCTCGATCTGTTCACGCAAGATCCAGAGATCATTGCGCTAACGGCGGCACTGATTGCAGGTTCCATCATTCTTGAAGCTGGACGAGTATTTAACCTTATCTTTATCTCTTGTCTAAAGGCTGCTGGCGACATTAAATTCCCGATCAAAATGGGCATTCTCAGCATGTGGGGCATTGGGGTTGCCATGAGCTATTTGCTTGGCGTGCATTGGGGTTATGGCGTATTGGGTGCTTGGATGGCAATCGCGATGGACGAGTGGTTCCGTGGAATCATCATGGCCTATCGCTGGCGAGCTAAGAAATGGACTCGATTCTCTTTTTAGGTTGTTGTTGATACGTCGAAATTTATCTCGACCAAAAGAAAAAAGCGCTAGGGGGAGCTAGCGCTTTTAAGACCAACTAAGTCCGTTTAGCCTGGTAGATTTTTAAGCTATATCATGAGGATATAACCAATTTTTTTACTTAGGTAAATCAAAAAGCCTATTCTTTACGACTGCCTTGAGTCGTAAATTAAGTATAGTCGGGTTCTTATAATAAACCGGATTTTTCTAAAATTAATTCATATGAATTTGACGATTAACCGACACAATAAACTATTCGGAAATCACAGATGAGATCGCATTAGTAATCAACTTTCTAAGTAGTTTATTTTTATCATCTAAATGCTTTGCCTTTCTATAAACAAGCTGGATATCAAAATCTGGAACATCAATAGGTGGCTTCACAGCTAGTAAGGTTTCTTCACTATCAATATCCTTGCGCGCGACTAGCTTGGGGACAATACACAATAGTTCTCTGCCACGAATGAGTCGTTTAACAGTTAAAAAGTTACTGGAAGATATCGCGACTTTCCGGCTTAAGCCGAGTTCACCTAAACGAGTGTCCACTCCCGTCTTTAAAGCCCCTGCAGGGGAAACAAGCGCGTGCTCGACAGCAACAAATTGTTCTAGCGACATCGGCTCCTCAATAGATAGAACCGATTGATCAAGTAAACAAACATGTTGCTCCGTATACAAATGCTTTGTTCGATATTGCTTTGGTACCTCACCAAAGCTGCCTATCGTCATATCAAGCTTGGCATCGTCAAAGACTTGCTGATAGTTAGATCGATTTACGTTGAACAACGCAATTTGAGAATCAGGAGAGGACTGTTTAATGAGATCAAACAACACTGGAGCAAACATCTGCTCGGCATAATCGGTAAGACCAATCTTCCAACTGCCTTTGTAAGTTGTTGCATCAAATGATTTAGATAACAGAACTTCAGACTGGATGGTATTCAGTAGCGCGTCCACGGTACTTGATAGTTCAATGGCTCGGTCGGTTGCCTCCATCTTGCTACCCACCCGCTCAAACAGAGGATCATCAAACAACTTTCGAAGTCGTTGAAGGCTATGACTCATTGCAGACTGACTGACATAACAGCGCTCAGCCGCTTTACTTACACTGTTCGTTTTGTATAACGCTTGCAGAGCTATCAATAAGTTAAGATCGATACCTTTCCAGTTAAAATCAGCCATCCAGAAGAACCTATTTCATTAATAGTTATAATTAAAACAATTAATTTGAATCATAGTGCAAG